>JBFZFJ010000021.1:0-7396 GCA_041306405.1 Verrucomicrobiales bacterium
TGACCCAGCAGTAGCGGGCCTTGCCCATTTTGATGAGGACCACGGTGCCGAGGCAGAAGGCGATGACAGCGAGCAGCTGGTTGGAAATGCCGAAGATGGGCCACAGGGATTTGGCGATGCCTGCGGGGTCGAGCGCGCCTTGATAGAGAAAGAAGCCCCAGGCGGAAACGAGCAGGCCGGTGGCAAGGATGTTGCCCAGCCACGACTGAGTGTTGCCAAGCCTGGGGGAAATATTTCCCAACAGGTCCTGGAGGATGAAGCGGCCGACGCGGGTGCCGGCGTCGAGCGTGGTGAGGATGAATAACGCCTCGAACATGATGGCGAAGTGATACCACAGCGAGAGCGCGGCTTTTCCGGGAATCACTTCGGCGAACATCTTGGCCATGCCAACGGCGAAGGTGGGCGCGCCGCCGACCTTGCCGATCATGTGGGGCTCGCCGAGGTCGCTGGCGAGCTGCCGCATGTGGGCCTCGGTGACGGCGTATTCGGGGCCGTAGGAATTGATCTTCGCGATCTGCGCGGTGACGGCGGCGGCGTCGTTGGGATCGATGGGCGAGTTGATGGCGAAATACTCGCCGGGCTGGAGCGCGCAGGCGGCGATGATGGCCATCAGCGCGACTAACATTTCCACCACCATCGAGCCGTAGCCGATGAGGCGGATGTCCTTCTCGCGGGCGAGCAGCTTGGGCGTGGTGCCGGAAGCGATGAGCGAGTGGAAACCGCTGATGGCCCCGCAGGCGATGGTGATGCAGACGAAGGGAAACACAGGGCCGGGAACGACGAAGCCGCCGCCGCTGACAAACGGCGTGATGGCGGGCATGTGCAGCGGCGGGGCGAGGATGACGATGAACACCCCCAACACGGCGACGGTGCCGAGCTTCATGAAGGTGCTGAGGTAGTCGCGCGGGGCGAGCAGCATCCACACCGGCAGCACACTGGCGGCGAAGCCGTAGATCATGATGGCCCAGGCGAGTTCGGTGGACTTGAGGGTGAGTGCTGCGGTCCACTCGGGTGATAGATATTTCCCGCCGACCACCGCCGCGAATAATCCGACGACGCCGAAAACCGAGGCGGCGGTGACGCTGAATTTCCCACTCTTGATCATGACGCCCATGACGAAGGCCAGCGGAATGGTGGCGGCGATGGTGAACAGCCCCCACGGGCTTTCCGCCAGGGCTTTCACCACGACGAGTCCGAGCACGGCGAGCAGGATGGTCATGATCGCCAACAAACTGATCATCGCGATGAGACCGATCACCGGGTTGAGCTCTTCTTTGAGCATTTGCCCGAGCGATTTCCCATTGCGGCGCATCGAGGCGAAGAGGATGACGGCATCGTGCACGCCGCCGCCGAGGGTGGCCCCGACCAGCAGCCAGAGCGTGCCGGGGAGATAGCCGAATTGCGCGGCGAGCACTGGACCCACAAGCGGGCCGGGTCCGGCGATGGCGGCGAAGTGGTGGCCGAAGACGACCCACTTGGGCGTGGGAACGAAGTCCTTGCCATCGCTGCAAGTGACAGCGGCGGGGGCGCGGAGGTCGTCGATGGTGAGGACCTTGGCAACCAGCCAGGCGGAGTAAAACCGATAGGCGACGGCAAACGTGCAGACCCCGGCGACGACTAACCAAAGGGCGTTGACGGGTTCGTTCCGCTGGAAAGCGGCGACGCCGACGGCGGTGGCTCCGAGCAGGGAGACGGCCATCCAGAGGAGAATGCGGGCGAGGCGGGGCATGCGGGAAACTCAGCGAAATGAGCGGGGGGCGTCGAGTGCGGAGTTGAGAGTCGGGTTTGAGGTATGGTAAAATAAAGGTTTAGGTCTTTAGTCATAGTCTTTTCTTGCCATTTTTCCCCCGCCCGGGTGGTTCATCCACCTGAGAAAGTCGCGTTGGGTGGCCGAGTGAAGGAAATCGGCCGGAAAGCCGGTGTTCTACCACGTGGTTTGACTGCGTTCGTCTCCGTCCAAGCGTCTAGCCGCCTCCTCCTCAGAGCGCCCGAGCTGCCGCGCGGCTTGCAGGGTGTTTTTCATCAGCATCGCGATGGTCATCGGGCCGACGCCGCCGGGAACGGGGGTGATGGCGGAGCAGAGCGGGGCGACTTCCTGATAGGCGACGTCACCGGTGAGGCGGTAGCCGGATTTTTTCGTGGCGTCCGGGACGCGGTTGATGCCGACGTCGATGACGACGGCGCCGGGCTTCACCCAGTCGGCCTTGACCATTTCCGGACGGCCGACGGCGGCGACGAGGATGTCCGCGCGGCGGCAGATGCCGGGCAGGTCCTTGGAGCGCGAGTGGGCGATGGTGACTGTGGCGTTGGAAATCTTCGAGACTAGCAGCAGCGCCATCGGCTTGCCGACGATCATGCTGCGGCCGATGACAACGGCTTCGGCTCCGTGGGTGTTGATGCCGGAAACTTCGAGCAGTTTCATGCAGCCGGCGGGGGTGCAGGGGACGAAGCCGCTCGGGTCTTCGAGCACGAGCTTGGCGACGTTCTCCGGGTGGAAGCCATCGACGTCCTTGCGCGGGTCGATCTCGCGGATGACGGCTTCCTCGTCGATGTGCTTGGGCGGCGGGGATTGCACGAGGATGCCGTGGATGGCGGGATCGGCGTTGAGATCGCGGACGACTTGGAGCAGTTGCTCCTGCGTGGTTTCCGCGGGGAGTTCGATTTTGAGCGAGTGGAATCCGAGTTCGGCGCAGGTGCGGGTTTTCGAGCCGACATAGACTTGCGAGGCGGGATCGCTGCCGACGAGCACCACGGCGAGGCCGGGCTGGATGCCTTTGGCTAACAATTCTGCGGTTTCCGCGCGGCACTCGTCGAGCACGGCGGCGGCTACGGATTTTCCATCGAGGATTTGCGGGGAGTTCATTGGGAGAAATTTTTCAGGCGTCATCGGTGCCCGCGAGGAGGATCGCCTGGACCCGCTCGCGGTAAGTTTCGAAGGCAGCTTCATCAAGCTTGGGCGGGACGACAAGCATCTCGTCGAAAATGACGGTGACGCGGCTGAACGGCTTGGGAATGACCAGGCGGTCCCAGGTTTTCAAGCGCCAGGCGGAGGAATACACCGCATGGATCGGCACGATCGGCGCGCCGGAGGATTCCGCGAGTTTGATGACGCCGGGATGGAATCCATAACGCGGGCCGCGCGGGCCGTCGGGGGTGATGCAGACGTCGAGCCCATCCTTGAGCGCGCGCTTCATGCCGATCAAGGCCGCCACCGCCCGCCGCGAGGACGAGCCGCGCACCGCGCCGATGCCGAACACGGCCATCGCCCGAGCCAGGAGCGCCCCGTCCTTGCTCGCGCTGGTTAGGACGACCGCTTTCCGGACGTTTCCGCCGGTCCGCCACCAGATCGGCGGGATGGTGAAAATCCGGTTGTGCCAGAGCGCGAAGATGACCGGGCCGAGCGGATCTTCCGGAGTGGTGACGCCGCAGCGGTCATGGACTTCGTAGCGGAGGGTCTTGGCCCAGCAGCGCATGAACCAGCCCGTGACGGAACCGAGGATTTCCGCCCTGCGGCTTCCACGGATCTCGGTGCTTTTGGCCTTGCTCATCAGTTAGTTAAAGGAATCCGGCCGGGTGAAGAGTGTCCACGAGGTATTGCTGGCGCGACATCAGTTCCTGATACATCTCGTGCGCCTGCGGGTCCGGGTCGCAGCGCGATTCCGAATCGCCGGCGACCAGATAGCTGGCGATTTCCTCAAAGCCGAGCGACTCGCCGCTCTGATGGAAAAATGCGACCGCCGCCTGCATCGCGGCGCCCACCGCGGCTCCCTGGCGACTGGAAACGGGCACCACCGGCGCGCCGAAAACATCCGCCAGCAGCTGCCGCGTCACCGGACTCAATACGCCAGGACCTAGCAGGCGGATTTCCGGCGGATCGAAACCGAGGTCGCGCAAGCGGCTCATCGCGTAGCCGAGGCCGAGCGCTACGCCCTCCGCCGCGGCCCGCGCCATGTGGGCGGGCGTGAAATTCCCCGGCGTGATCCCGTGCAGCACGCCCGTGCCGTCCGGCAGCCGCGGGATGGATTCGCCCGTGAAATACGGCAGCAACAGCAGACCGTCCGCACCCGGCGAGACGCTTGCCACCATCGCTTCAAATTGCTCCGCGCTCCATCCGTAATGACGCCGCAGGACTTCCGGCGCCACCGCCGTGTTGGTCGTCGTGCCGAGTCCGAGCCAGCTGCCGGTCGCGTTGCACAGCGGCGTGATTTCGCCGCGGTAATCGATCACCGGCGAGTCTCCCACCCCGACGATCACGCCCGCCGATCCGAGCTCGACCGCCACCGTGCCATTCGTGACACAGCCGGCGGCCAGCGCGGCTAACAGCGGCGAAGCGCTGCCAGCCCCCACCTGCACTATCACGGATATTCCCCACTCGCGGGCCAGCGCAGGCCGCAGCAAACCGCGCGGTTGGTCCGACGCGCCGACGGGCGGCAGCAGCGAGGCGAGCTGCGGGTCGATGAAATCCAACAGCTCCGCCGACCACTTGCGCGTGCGGATGTCGAGCAGGCCCGTGCCCGAAGCGCTGCCCGCCTCGGTCGCCCGCTCGCCGGTGAGCCAGTAGGCGATGAAATCCTGCACCGTGAGCAAGCTCGCCGCCCGTTGAAAATGATAGGGCTCGTGCTGCTTCAACCACAGGCACTCCGCCGCGGCCGATTCCACGCCCGGCGCTTGTCCCGCGATTTCTATCAGTCCGGGCGCGCCGCCGAACGCGCGCGCGATTTCGTCGGCCTGCCGCTTCACGGAAACATCGCCCGCCAGTTTCGTCGGGCGGATGATCCGGTTCGCCTCGTCCAGCAGCACCAACCCGCGCTGCGGACCCGCGATTCCGATGGCCGCGACTCGCTCTTTCTGGCCGTCGAGCGCGGCCAGACACTGCCGCACCGCGCGGTCCACCGCGTCGATCCATTGCGCCGGGTTTTGCTCGCGGTAGCCAGCCGGCAGGCCTTCGATCCAAGCATGCGGGACCCACGCCTCGGCACGGATCACCGCGGATTCCAGATCCAAGACCACGGCGCGGGTGCCGCCGTGACCGATTTCAATCCCCAGAAAGTGCATGATCGTTTTTGGCGTCCGCCGGGCGGACGCCGCGAGTTTCGCCACGCCACGCGCTTTGACAAGTCCCGCCGTGTGTAAAACCGCGGGCGAGCGGGCGTTTGACAGGTTTTGCGGATTCCGATATCTCACTTTCATGAACGACACGCCGCAGGACGCTTGGTTTTACTCACGCGAAGGAGAACGAATCGGGCCGGTCACCTTTGCCGAGCTCCGAGTCAAAGCCTCCGAAGCCGCCCTCAACCCGCGCCTCGACATGGTCTGGACGCACGGCATGGCTGAGTGGAAACCGGCGGGCGAAATCGAAGGATTGTTCGAACGCCGCGCGCCTCTCGAATCTCCGGAAAGCCTCGCTCCCGCAGCCGATCCCTACTCGCCGCCGCAACAGGAATCGCCCGAGAATTTCATGGCCAAGGAAGGCGGCTGGCCCGGCGCGCGGCGGCGGAGCTTTCTCATCGCCACCTTGATCTTCCCTTTCGTTTGGGCCTTTGGATTGGCCGCCGCAACTCCCTTTCTAACTTCAGAGTTCGGTCCGGAGATCATGAAATTCGCGGCGATCGGAGCGAACCTGATCCCGTTCATCGTGGGCCTCTATTTCGGCCTCCAGCGCTTGGTGAACCTGGGCATGAGCCGCTGGTGGTATCTGGGGAATCTCGTGCCGATCCTGAATTTCTGGGTCGGTTACCGCTGCTTCGCCTGCCCCGCCGGCTACGCCTATCACAAGAAACTCGACGGCACCGGAATCTTCCTCGCCATCGTTTACTGGCTGATGATCGCCATCGCCCTGCTGGCCGTCGCCGCAGTGGTCGCCCTGATGTTCGGAGCCATTGGATCGCCTGAACTCCAGCAACAAATCCGTGACGCCGTCCGCGCGGCGTCCGCGCCCAAACCGTGATCCAGTATTCCAAACAAGCCGACGAACGCCGCGAGGCCGGGCCGATGGAATGCTGGTGCCTGCACGGCGCCGTCGGCATGGCGGCGGACTGGCGCGGCTTCGCGAAAAACCTGGCAGCCGCCGCGATCGGCTCGCGGGCGGTGGACTTGTGGCGCTTTCTCGAATGCTGCCCGCTGCCACTCACCGACTTTGCCAAAGCCCTCAACGCCGAGGCCGGCGGCGAGGTTTTCCGGGGCAACGGCCGCGCCCTGCTAGGCTACTCGATGGGCGGCCGCCTGGCCTTGCACGCTCTGTTGGAAAAAGACCATCCATGGCAGGCTGCCGTCATCATTTCCGCCCACCCGGGGCTGGAATCCGAGCAGGAACGAGCTGCCAGACGAGCCGGCGACACCGAGTGGGCGACCCAGGCGCTGGCCGGAAACTGGCAGAAATTTTTCGATAGCTGGAACGCCCAGCCCGTCCTCGGCGACACTCCGCCGCGCGACCCGCAAGCCTCCGGCAGCCTCGTCATGCGCCGCCGCGAGATCGCCCGCAGCTTCGTCGATTGGTCGCTCGGTGCGCAGCAGACGCTGTGGGAGCGGCTTCCTGAAATCACCGTCCCGGTGCTGTGGATCGCCGGGGAAAACGACCCGAAATTCCTCGCTCTGGCAGAACGCGCGGTCGCGCAAATCCCGCGCGCCACGCTCGCCGTCGCGCCCGGCTCCGGCCACCGCGTGCCGTGGGAAGCCGGAGATTGGCCCGCGCAACGCGTCGCGCATTTCCTCAAGTCCGGCCGCTGAATGCCCCTTGAATGTTTCCCGGAGGATTCACAGTATCCGCGCGATGCAGGTGCGGCCGTCGAAACTTTTGATCCTCCTCGTGCTCGCCGCAGTGGTGGGGGCCGTGGGATTCTATCTGAAACTCCCGTCGTCGGAGATCGATGCGGATTCGCCGCTGGCGATGCCCGCGAACGGCGAGCCGGACCACCGCTTCCATTTTCTATCCGCCTGGCAGACGGCGGGAATTCCGCGGGCGCTGCGGTTTGATCCACCGCTGGGATCGAATCATGGCGGGCTGGTTTACAACGCGCAGAAGTTCTGGGAAATGAACGTCAAGCGCGGCGGCCATCACACCGGCGACGACCTCAACGGCATCGGCGGGATGAACACCGATCTGGGAGACGCGGTGTTCTGCACGGCGGACGGGCGGGTCGTTTACGCCGGAGAGCCATCGCCGGGATGGGGGAAGATGGTCGTCATCGCGCACACCGCGGCGGACGGGCGGCCGTTGCATTCGATGTACGCGCACTTGCACCGCATCGATGTCGCGCCCGGCGCGCTCGTCCCGCGCGGCGGGAAAGTGGGCGCCGTGGGCACGGCGAACGGTTACTATCCGGCACACCTGCATTTCGAAATGCGGACCAGCGACGGCGTGGACATCGGCGCGGGTTACGCGATGTTTCCGCTTAAC
>JBFZFJ010000022.1:0-6629 GCA_041306405.1 Verrucomicrobiales bacterium
CGGGAGCACCTACCTCCGAAGATGTGCGACTGCCCGGAGAACGGCGTCGAGAATGGCACCCAGATTTCTCCCGAGATCCTCAGCCAGAAACCGGAGCACGAAGCAGCCGCTTTCCTGGAGCAGCCCGTCCTTGCGCCGGTCGCTTCGGTAGGCGACAGGATCGGATAGATGCTGCGGACCATCGATCTCGATCGCCAGCTTGAGCTCCGCGCAATACAGATCGACTTCCATCTCGCTCCAGCCGTCGAAAGGAATCGGGAGCTTGGCATTGAGCCTGAACAGACCTGCCGTATCACTGATGGATTGCAGGCGCGTGAAAAGGAACTCCTCCGACGCGCTCCGGGCGCGGGCTTGGTCGGTGGGCAGGCGGGTGATCCCGACAAAAAGATCCGCAAGCGGGACATCCACGCCGTCCCGAATCAAACGACGGACGCTGGCCGCATAGTCCTTTTTCCATACAGGATCGATAGGCAGCGGAACTTCGGCGGGCCAGCCAGGAAGCGCGCTGGCAGGCAGTAAAACGGTGTAACCGACCGCCTCGTAGCCCGCGCAGCGCTTGTCGAACATCCGGGACAGCATCGGGATGTCCAGATCCGCATAGTCATGAATCCTGACCTCGCGTTTGCCATCGTGAAGGCGGTGGAGTCGTCCCGCGTATTGGGCGATGATGCCGCGCCAGGAAACAGGCATCGTTAGAAAAAGCGTGTCGAGCCGCGAGTCGTCGAACCCCTCACCGATGAACTTGCCGGTTGCGATCACGACCCGTGATTCGCCTTCCGGAACGGCGGCGAGCCGCGCCAACGCCTCACGCAGGGACTTTCTGCCCATGCCGCCTTGAAGAGTGATTAGATGGGCCGCGTGCGGACGGATCATTTCCGCCAGAGCCGCGACATGTTCGGTGCGCTCGGTCAGAACGAGCGGCGAACGCCCCTCGCGCAGCGCGACGGTCACGTCGTCGCGGATCATGGCGTTCCGAGGCTCCGAGCGGATGATTTCCGCGCAGAGGTTCTGGTATTCGACGCGCCGGTCGGGATCGGCGTCGGCCATGGCGCGGAGGCCGGTGGGGCGGACGATGACATGGTGGGAAAACGGGCGGGCGTCCGCCTGTTGTCTGGCATCCACGCGGTGGCGCACCGGACCGCACTGCATGAAAATAATCGGATGATGGCCGTCCTTCCGCGCCACGGTGGCGGACAGGCCGAGCACGAAGCGGGCCTTGGCGCGCCGGGCGACGAGTTCGAAGCTGTGGGCTGACAGGTGATGGCATTCATCCACGATCAAGTGCCCGTAGTCCGCCACGCGGTCATCGACGACGCCCTTGCGAACGAGGCTTTGGATGAGCGCGACGTCGATGCCGCCTGTCAGCCTTTTATGCCCGCCGCCAAGCCGGCCGATGGACTTGGCGGGCAGTCCGAGGAAGGAGGAGAGACGTTCGATCCATTGTTCGAGCAGTTGCTGGCGGTGGACCAGCACGAGCGTGTTCACTCCCCGGGCGGCGATGAGATGTGCGGCTAACACGGTTTTCCCGAAGGCGGTGGTGGCGGACAAAACGCCGGTGTCATGCGCGAGCATCGCAGCGGCGGCGGTTTGCTGCTCCGGTCGGAGAGTGCCGGTGAATTGGAGATCCAACGGATTTCCAGCAACGCGCCGGTCGATGATTCGCAGCTCGATTTTCAGCTCGCGAAAAAGCGCGAGAGCCTCGTCCAAGCAACCTCTCGGCAAACCGATGTGCGCGGGCAGATCATCCGCGCAGGCGATAATCCGCGGTTTCTCGTAAGTGGAAAGACGCATCGCCTGGGCCCGATAGAACTCCGGGTTTTGAAAAGCCGCAAGCCGCAGCAGCCGATTGCGCAAGGCGGGCGGCAGTGATTGTTTTTCCAGATAGATGAGGTCGCCGAGGACCACCTCGATTTCCTTTGGCAACGGACCGATGATCGCGGGCTCGCGATACCGGCGGGATGGCGGGCTGTTCCACGGCTCCGCCTCGTCGTCGGGCGAGAGAGCGAAACGCACGCCGACCACGCGGCCCCGGCTTTCCGCTTCAAGAGCGATGGCCTCGATGCGGTCCCGTGACAAACGCCGCATCGCGGAGAGGAAAGCCCATTGATCCGAAAGTGGCGTCAACGTCTCATCCACGAAGACACTGTGCCCATTGTCCCGCGGCCGCTTCTGCATCGGCAGGGCGATCAGGTTTCCGAAGCCGCCCTTCGGCAAGGTGTCCTGGTTGGGAAAAAGCCGGTCGTAAGAGGCGAGCCCGAGCTCAGGCCGGAGCTCCATCGTTTCCGTCAGGATGAACGAACCGAGCTTGCGCGCGAGCGTGGCGGGCACGGCCTCCGCGAAAAACAGCCACACATGACCGCCATTGCCGGAGCGCGAGCGTTCGAGCGCGGCGGGGATTTGCAGGCGTCGGCAGGCTTCCATCACCGCGAGCACGTCGTCCCGCCAAGCGTCCTTGTCGAAATCCATGGCGAGGAAACAACATGTCTCGTCCGCGAACATCGGATAGACACCGGCGACGAAGTCCTGACCCGCAGCGTCTTTGCCAGACAAATGCCAGCGGATGACTTCATCCGTCACGGGCAGGAAAGCACGGTGTGGGCAGTCACCGCATTTGATCCGGGGCTTCTCACAAATCCCCCGGACCCACTCATTGCCGCAGGCCGGAGCGTAACCGGCGCGACCGGTTTTCTTGCTCTCGAAACGCCTTGGATAGACATCCTCTCGTCCCCGGAAAAGCGAACGGAATAGCGCGACTTTTTCGGAGGAAGGACTGCGCGCATGCACTCCCCCGGATTCTGCCGCCGGAAGTTGGCTATCGACCGTGCCGCTCATGCCGCAAAATGACACGAGCGGTCCGGGATGTCGACCCGCACGGGCAAAACAACTCTCCGCATCGCAGGGCGCAGGGCTTCGAGCACTCCGGAATCAAGCCCGCCGACGGCGCAGCAGGAGCAAGCCGGAAAGGGCGGCCAAACCGGCGGAGGCAGGTTCCGGAATGACATTCCACGTCACGACGTCCTGGCGGCCGTCATTTCTCAGGTAGGTCAGGGCCACCGGGGTGTAATTCTTGACGTTCGCCAGATATTGGTTGGCGAGGGTGGCCGTGCCTTCACTGACAGGCTCGATAATTCTGATACTTCCGTCGAAAAGTGACGCGCTCAAAAGCGACTCCGTGGTCACTTCCCAGATCGCCCATTGCACGGCGGCGGCGTCCTGGTCCGAGCCGGTTGATGCGAGATACCCACCCACCAGGCGGGCGATCGTATCGTAGTTCGCCAGCGAAAGCGGGTTCTGCACCTGATAGGTCAGCGTTTCGCCGTAACTGATGTCCTGCAATGGCTCCACGCAAAAAGCGCTGAAGTCCGTATCGCTGGCCTCGTCGGTGTAGTTCATTACTCCAGCGTGGTAGTCGTAAACAAAGTCGCCGTTGTTCCAAGTTCCGTGGAGAGTGAGACCCGGACTGATTCCGTTCAAAGTTGCCGTCAGATTCTGTCCTTGAGCATTCACTGTCGCAAACGCGACGGAGGCGGCGACCGCGCCAATCAATAGTTTCGTGGTATTCATGGGGGGGGGTCGGAGAAGTAGCAAGCCGCCCCCGTGCGATCAAGAAATCTGAAAGATCAAAATCACCCGGCCCTCGACATCGAAACAAGCATCTGATTTCCAATGATTTACGACTGAATGATGTTTAGGTGACCGGGACTTGCAATGCTTCCAAGAAATCAATGATTCTTAACCAGAATGTCAGGCTCGCACGCAGGTCAATGAGGAGATCCGGGCATCGCTGATGAATGGGCGGTGGGCAATGGGCAAAGCGCGCGGGTTTTTCCTGGACTGGAAAAACCGGCTGGCTGGCTCCGGAGGGGGAGGTCCCGGAGCCCACCAGCCTGATTTTACTGTCATTTGTCACGGCAGCGAAATAGTCATACCCCGCCTTTGCGATCCGGCCCATTACGTGATCGCGGGCGTTTCCACTGCTTTCCATGTCCGCCAAAAACTTCCACGTCCGCCAAGCCGCCGTCTCCGCTCTCCGCGCCTGGGCGAAGGGCCATGATTACGCCGAAACTTTGATCGAGCGCCACGCCCAGCGCCGGAAACTTTCCTCTGCGGACCGCGGGCTGCTCCAGGCGATTCTCTTCGGCGTGCTCCGCCACCGCCGCTTGCTGGACCACTGGATCAGCAAACTCCGCGATGGCAAGGTGGATGCGGAAACCCGCGACATCCTGCGCGTCGGGCTCTGCCAGTTGCTCATTCTCAACCTCCCCGACCACGCCGCGGTCAATGAAACCGTCGAGGCCGGCAAAGCCAGCGTCCGCAGCCTGATCAATGCCGTGCTGCGCCGCGCCACGGTCGCCCGCAAGCCGCTGCTTGACGAGGTTTCCGAGCTGCCGCAGCCGGTCGCCCACTCGCACCCTGACTGGCTTTACAACCGCTGGCGCGCGGCGTTCGGAACACGCAACGCGATTTCCCTGATGGAGTGGGACAACCTGCCGGCGGTGAATTATTTCCGCGTCAATCCGCTCGTCCCCGCGCCGGAATCCCTGCCGGGAACGCCCGTGGAAAACGCGCCCGGATTTTATAAAATCGACGGTTCGCTGCCCGGTGCCTTGCTCGCGTCCGGGGCCGTTTACATCCAGGACCCCGCCACCCGCCACTCGGTCGAGCTGCTCGATCCGAAACCCGGCGAGCGCATTCTCGACGCCTGCGCCGCGCCCGGCGGCAAGGCCTTCCTCATCGCCGCCGCGCTCGGTTCCGCCGAGGGACTGGTCTGCACCGACTCCAACGAAAAACGCCTGCCGCGGCTTGAGGAAAACCTCGGACGCCTCCACGCCGGCAAGGCCACCATCGCCGTCCACGACTGGACCCGGCCCGCTCCGGAAAAATGGCATCACAGCTTCGACGGCATCCTGCTCGACGTCCCCTGCTCGAACACCGGCGTGATTCGCCGCCGCGTCGATGTCCGCTGGCGCCTGCAAGCGCCCGACATCGAACGCATCGCCATCACCCAGCGCAAGATCCTCGAAAACGCCGTCGCCTGCCTCAAGCCCGGCGGCCGCATCGTCTATTCCACCTGCTCGATCGAGCGCGACGAAAACCTCGGCCTGGTCGAGGCGTTCCTCGCCGACCATCCGGAGTTGGAACTCCGCGCCACCCGCGATGCCCTGCCCTTCCGCGACCATACCGACGGAGCATTCGCCGCGCGGATCGAGTGGAAATCCCCAGTTCCCGCTGGCGAGGCCTGAACCAAGTGACTAGAAAAATCCCATGAAATCCTGCCTCGGCATCCTGTTGGTTTTCTTCACCTTCGTCGCAGTCGTCGGCGGCGGGGCGTTCATCTGGTATCTGAGCAGCACCGCGGAGTTCTCTCGCAAGACCGCGACGCCGCCCGCCGCGCCCAAAGCCTCCGCCGTGATTCCCAAAGCGCGGCCGGTCCGCTAAACCTAGCGGCCGCCGGCTCAGGCGAAATAGGTGTCCTCGTGCGAATACGGCGGCGCACAGCAGCAGAGAAACTGCAAAGTCTCGATGGCCCGGATCCGGTGCCAGGCTCCCGGCGGGATCAAAATCGCATCGCCGGGCGCGACCTCGCGCTCGATGCCGTCGATTTCCATCAGGCCGCGGCCGGCGGTGAGATAGTAGAACTCCTCGCTCACCCGGTGGTAATGCCGCTCGATTTCCGCGCCCGCTGGCAGGCTGGCCTCGGCGAGGCTCTGGTTGCGGACCGGGGCGTTGGAAAGATCCAGCAGGCTGCGGATCGTCGAGCCGTCCTTGGTGGTGAAAGGCGCTTGCTGCTCGCGGTTGCGGATTTCCATGCGCCGAGGAAATCACCGAACCCGCCGGAGATCAACTGGACATGCGCGGCGCATCTTTCATGCTCCCGCTCATGCCTTCCGTCCCTGTCGATCTCGCCGAACGCGCCTACACGGTTCTCGTCGAACCGGGCCTGCTCGCCCAAGCCGGTGAAACCCTCACAAGCGCCGGAATCACGGGCCTGCGCGCCGCGATCGTCAGCGATGAGACGGTCGCCCGTTTCCACGCCGGTGCCCTGATGGCATCGTTGGAAGCCGCCGGATTCCGCCCGACGCTGCACACGGTCGCGGCGGGCGAGGCGTCGAAATCGATGACCCATGCGGAAACCCTCTGCCGCGAAATGATCCGCGCCGGTCACGACCGGAAATCGATGGTCGTTGCCCTCGGCGGCGGTGTGGTCGGCGATCTGGCGGGCTTCGTGGCCGCGATTTTCTTCCGGGGCATTCCCTTCGTGCAAATTCCCACCACCATCGTCGCGCAGGTCGATTCCTCGGTCGGCGGCAAGACCGGCGTCAACGTGGGTGAGGGGAAAAACCTGTTAGGAGCCTTTCATCAGCCGCGCCTGGTCCTCATCGATCCTGAAACCCTGCGCACATTGCCCGACCGCGAATTCCGCGAAGGCTTCGCCGAGGCGATCAAACACGCCGCCATCCGCGACGCCGCGATGCTGGACGACCTCGCCGCCTTCGCCCCCTCCGGTCGCGACGTCCCGGCGGATCTCATCGCCCGCAACATCGCCATCAAGGCCCGCGTCGTGGAGGCCGACGAACACGAGACCAAGGACATCCGCGCGTTGTTGAATTTCGGCCACACCATCGGCC
>JBFZFJ010000023.1:0-2784 GCA_041306405.1 Verrucomicrobiales bacterium
GTGCTGTTCCGCTTGAGCGCGCCGCCGGCCCTCCCGGGCGTGACGATTTCCGGCGCCACTCCCACCGTCGCCAGTCAGGTGACGATGATCGGCAACGGCCGCACGCAGCAAAGCGCGCCGACGTATTGGAACCGCACGGAGATTGTGGGCAATAACAACGACACCTGGGTGGAAACCACTGAAGGCGCGTCCAATATTTCCGGCTTCAAAACCACCGCGACAAACCAAGTCCGCTGGGGCGAAAACGCCGTCGACGACAACAATTTCTACGTCAACGTGGGAAGCCTGCTCAATCCGGTCGATGTGGTTTCATTTTTAACCCGGTTCGACTCCGGCATCCCCGAGGAAGCGCAGGCAGTGGTCGGGGATTCCGGCGGCGCGGTGTTTTCCAACAACGGCGGCTCGTGGGAGCTGTCGGGCATGATGTTCGCGGTGGGCACCTACGAGACCCAGCCCGGCGGCGCGGAGACGGCGGTTTACGGCGGCGAAACCTACATCGCCGACCTTTCCTACTACCGGTCACAAATCCTGACGATCAACCCGGAGCCATCCGCCTGCGTTCTCGCCCTGCTGGGCGCATCGACGCTGGTCCTTCGCCGCCGTTCGCGCGTTTGAGTTGCACGCCGCGCCGCGATGCGGCATGAACGGCGGCCATGACCGGTCGGGAAATTCGAGAAGCGCTGATTCACGCGGGGGTGATGCCGAGCAAACAGCTGGGGCAGAATTTCCTCATCGACCCGAACATGGCGCGCTGGATCGTCTCGCAGCTGGAAATCACGGCGGACGACGCGGTGGTGGAAGTCGGCCCCGGCACCGGATCGCTCAGCGAACATCTGGTCGGAAAAGTCCGGAAATTGATCCTCATCGAGTTCGACGCCCGCCTCGCCGAAGCCCTGAAACACCAACACCGCGACGACCCGAGCGTGGAAGTCCACCACGCCGACGGCGTGAAGTTCGACGGCCGCCAGCTCTTCAAACACCGCCCGCTCAAATTTCTCGGCAACCTCCCCTACTCCTGCGGCGGCGCGATTCTCAAAAACCTGCTCAGCCGCCCACACCCGTTCGAGCGCGCGGTGATCATGCTGCAAAAGGAAGTCATCGACCGCCTCGGCGCCGCGCCCGGCACCAAGGACTACGGCATCCTCTCGCTGCGGACGCAGGCGAACTGGGAAGTGAAATCCCTGCGCACCGTGCCGCCCGAGGCGTTTTACCCGCAGCCGAAAATCGATTCCAGCGTCGCCGTGCTCACCCCGCGGACCAGCGGATTGCCCACCTTCGACTACCGCCTTTTCGACGAGCTCATCCGCCGCGGCTTCGCCCAACGCCGCAAGCAGCTCAAAAAACAACTCCCCGACGGCCCGCCGTGGGACGAAACCACCGCCGGCCTCGGCGTCACCGCCACCGTCCGCGGCGAGGAGCTCACGCTCGCGCAGTGGGTCGATCTCACCCGCGCCTACGATCCTCACCCGCTCAAGGACGTGCCGCAGAAATCCGGGGAAATCTTCGACGTCGTGGACGCCGACGACCAGGTCACCGGCACCGCCACCCGCGGCGAAGTCCACGCGCAAAAGCTCACCCACCGCGCCGTGCACGTCTTCGTTTTCAACAAGCGCGGCGACCTGCTCCTCCAAAAACGCTCGCTGCTCAAAGACATGTGCCCCGGCCTGTGGGACTCCAGCGTTTCCGGCCACCTCGATTCCGGCGAGTCCTACGAAGCCGCCGCCGTTAGGGAACTCGAGGAGGAAATGGGCATCACCACCGAGACCGCGCCCGAGGAAATCGCCCGTATCACGCCCGGCGTCGAAACCGGCTGGGAACACGTCCGACTCTATCGCATCCGCCACGACGGACCCCTGCGTTTCCCGTCCGCCGAGGTGGACGCGGTGATGTGGTTCCCGCTCGCGGAAATCGCCGCTTGGATCGCCGCCCACCCGGCGGATTTCGCGCCCGGCTTCCTGGAATGCTGGAAAAAATTCACCGCCCTCTGACCTCATGAAATGGTTCGCCCCGCTCGCCGCCGCCGTGCTGGCGCTCACCTCCTGCCAGAAATCCGCGCCGGAGCAGCTCGGCTATCAAATCATTTCCACCCGCCCGCACGACCCCACCGCCTACACCCAGGGCCTTCAACTCACCGGCGGCCGCCTGTTTGAAAGCACCGGCCAATACGGCGAGTCCACGCTCCGCGAAATCGAGCCCGCCACCGGGAAAATCCTCCGCAAGCGGCCGCTCGCCAAGACCGTCTTCGGCGAGGGCCTCACCATCATCAACCGCGAAATGTTCGTGCTCACCTGGAAGGAAAACACCGCCTATGTCTTCGAGCCGGACACCTTCAAGCCCATCCGCAGCCACACCTATCAAGGCGAAGGCTGGGGCCTAACGACGGACGGCAACCAGCTCGTCATGAGCGACGGCAGCAGCGATCTGAAATTCATCAACCCCAAGGATTTCACCGTCGTCAGAACCCTCGAAGTCAAAGACGGCAAGAACCCGCTCACCAACATCAACGAGCTCGAATGGATCGACGGCCAGATTTTCGCCAACATCTACCAGACCAACCGAATCGCGCGCATCTCGCCCGAAGACGGCCAGGTCACCGGCTGGCTCGACCTCGCCGGCCTGCGGAAGCAGCTCGCCAAGCCCAACCGCGCCGAGGTTCTCAACGGCATCGCCCATGACCCCGCCACCGGCCACCTGCTCGTTACCGGCAAATACTGGCCGCAGATGTTCGAGATCAAGGTCTCGAAAAAATAGAAGGCGAAGCGGCTTGAAAGTGGCGGGGGGGGG
>JBFZFJ010000024.1:0-3947 GCA_041306405.1 Verrucomicrobiales bacterium
TGCCCCCGAGTTCGAAATGCTCTTCGATCTGGAAGCCGATCCCACCGAACACACCAACCTCGCCAACGATCCCAGACACGCCACCCTCCTCGCCGAACTGCGCCAAAAGACCGCCGCACAATCCATCGCCCTCAACCAGCGTCGCGAGGCCTTCATGAAAACAAATCCTGTGCAGCCGCGCGCCGTTGCCACGAAAAGAACCAAAAAGGCGAAGTAGAACTGGCCCAAAGCCTGCCCCGACCATGAAACGCACTCTCCCATTCCTCGCCGCCGTGCTGCTCGCGCCGCTGGCGGCGGTTCAAGCTGCCGACGCGCCGAAGCCCAACATCATCGTCATCCTCGCGGATGATCTGGGATGGTCGGACGTCGGTTGTTTTGGCAGCAAGCTTTACGAGACGCCCCACATCGACCGGTTGGCCGCCAGGGGGATGCGGTTCACGCAGGCATATGCGGCGAGTCCGCTTTGCTCACCGACGCGCGCGAGCATTCTCACCGGGCAATCCCCGGCACGCATCGGTATCACCTACCCGGATTGTCATGAGCCGGTGGCACAATTGGAGAAGAAGCTGGCGACCGGCACGCCGCAGACCCGAGTGCTTAACGCTGACAGCGTGAACCGGCTGAAGTCGGAGTATTTCACGCTGGCGGAAGCGTTTCAGGCGGCCGGTTTCGCGACGGCGCACTTCGGTAAGTGGCATCTGGGGCACCAAGGTCCTTACGAGCCGAAAGACCACGGGTTCGAGTTTGAGTTTCCACACGCGCCTGCGGTGCCTGGACCGGCGGGAGGTTACTTTCATCCATGGAAGTTCATACCAGCACCGGGCATCATCGGCAAGCCCGGAGAGCATATCGAGGAACGGATGGCGGAGGAGGCTGCGGAATACATCCGTAAGCATCGTGACGCGCCTTTCTTCCTGAACTACTGGGCCTACTCGGTGCATGCGCCCTTCAATGCTCGGCGCGACTACATCGAGCACTTCAAAGCAAAGCTCGATGCCGGCAATCCACAGCATAATCCTCTCTATGCGGCCATGGTGAAGAGCCTTGACGATGGCGTGGGGCGTATCTTGAAGGCCGTGGACGAGGCTGGCATCGCCGACCGGACGATCATCGTCTTCTCTTCCGACAACGGCGGCTACGTGAACATGCCGAAGACAACCGATCCCGAGGGTTACGAGCACGCGGCAGTCACCAGCAATGCTCCTCTGCGCGGCGGCAAGGGTTCGCTCTATGAGGGCGGTACCCGTGTCCCATGCGTCTTCGTATGGCCAGGCAGAACGAAGGCCGGAGCGACCAGCGAAGCGTTACTCCAGAGCACCGACTTCTATCCGACGCTGCTGGCTATGTGTGGGTTAAAGCCACAGAAGGGGCTGCTCTTCGACGGGATGGACCAATCGGCGGTTTTGCTAGGGCAGGCCGGGCCGAGGGATCGTGTCTTCGCCCATGCGCCGCACGGGGTGGCCACCGGGGTGAGAGATGGGCGCCGCATCGGCTTCCAGCCCGGCACCTATGTGCGCCGGGGTGAGTGGAAACTCATCCGTTTCTACGCGGACAATGATGATGGCAGCGATTCACTGGAACTCTATCATCTCAAAGCCGACCCGGGCGAGACGATGAACCTCGCCGACGCGCAGCCTGAAATGACGCACGAGCTGAATGCCCTGATCTCGGGGTTTCTCAAGGAGACCGAGGCCGTGGTGCCGAAGCGAAATCCCGGCTTCAAAGGTCCCGCAGCTGCCGGCTCGAACAAAGAGGCAATGGTGCGGTCCCTGGGACCGCTGCAAGGCTGGGTTCCCCGTGATTGCAAGGCCATGGTAAAGGATGGTCGTCTGGTCATCACGGAACAGAAGACCACATCGTTCCTCGGCTTTCCGGTGGGGAAATTAGCGCATTCGAGCACCCTGTGCTTCCGAGTCCGAGGCGCTACGGGCAGCGGGCGGCTCGATTGGCTGCCTAACGCCAACGCCGGTCAGGCCGAGACAAAATCCACGCCTTTCGTCCTCACCTCGGGGGAATGGCAGGAGGTTTCCGTCACACTCCCCGCCCTCCTCGGCAAACCCGGCCTGATGCGGCTTTACCTCCCGGCGCCGCAAAACGCCATTGAAGTGGAATGGATCAAACTCATCTCCAGCGACGCTGCGTTACGATGGGATTTCAGCCGTAAGGCCGGGGATGAAAAAGTCGCCCCCTCGAAGAATAAACCGAACCCACCAGCCTCGTCACCAAAGGCCGACGAGACCTCCGCATGGCAACGCGCGGCGACCCCATTGCTCTCCGGTTTCGTGAACATGTATAATCCCTGCGTGGTCGAGACCGGCGGTGAGTGGCGTTACCGCATGTGGTTCTTCGGCTGGTCAGCCAAGCCCGCCAATCGCGGCATGGGCTGGGGATGTGATGCTATTTTTCATGCGCGTTCGCATGACATGAAAACATGGGAGGTCTGGAGTGGGGACGACCATTGGGACGCCACCATGAACCCCGAGCACTGGCGGCCTGTCTTGCACGCAAGCGAGCGCTGGTATGACAACTGGCACAACGGGGATCCGTCAGTGGTCTTTGAAAATGGGCGCTTTCACATGGCCTATAGCGCCACTTCGAAAACGTTTCCCCAAACACCTGGCTACCCCTCCAAGATGGTCCTCTGCATCATGGGAGCGACCTCTGGTGACGGCATTCATTGGGAAAAAACCGCGCACCCCCTGCTCATCCGCCAAGAAGACACCGCTTCACCCCGACCGGAACCGGATCGTATCGGCGACTTTCATCGTCCCTGCCTGCGACGCGAGGCAGGCGTGTGGAAACTATGGTTCGACTATTGGGTGCCGGGTAAAGGGGTGTGCCTCGGGCTAGCTGAGAATACCAGCGACTTCGCGCTCAAGAGTGGCTTCTTATTAAAGCACGATCCTGCTAAGCCACTGCTGGACAACTGGCCCAACCCCGAAATCGTCCGCATCGGCCATCGCTGGCATTCCTTCGCCGATCCTGCTGGCTATCCGATACCAGCGGACACCAAGCCTGATGCAGCTCCATGGATCGGGCGCCAGTTACGCGAAGCCGTGTCTGATGACGGCCTCCACTGGCAACGACTGGAGTTCATCCCGCCGGACGCCGACGCGGTCGCCTGCCACGTTCCGCAAGCATTAGTGACCCGCCAGGACGGACGTGACTGGCTGTACCTCCTTTACGCAACCGAAGTGGGTTACAAGCCAAACGATAAACGCTTTCACTATGAATACGACCGCATCCGCGCCATGCGTCGGGAAATTCAGCCTTCCAGAAAATGAACTGCAAGAAAACTGACCTCGCCATTACCTCCAACCCTATGAAATCCACCTGGCAGACTGCTTGCTGGCTTACGCGCAACCACCTTCGTTGGAGATTTGCCTCCGGCAATCTCCGCACTGCTGCGGTTTCGCGGTGCTCAGCCTCCCTTCGATTGGCTCTCCTCACCGCACTGCTGCTCGCGCCGCTGGCGGCGCTCCACTCCGCCGAAGCGCGCAAGCCGAACATCCTCGTCATCCTGGCCGACGACCTCGGCTACGGCGACGTCCATGCCTACAACCCGACGCGCGGTAAGATCCCCACGCCCCACCTCGATAAACTCGCCTCGCAGGGGATGCGCTTCACCGACGGGCACTCGTCCTCCGGCGTCTGCTCTCCTTCGCGCTATACCCTCCTGACGGGGCGCTACCATTGGCGCACCCGCCTGCAGGCCGGCATCGTGCCCTGGTGGGGTGCTCCGCTCATCGCACCGGATCGTATGACCATCGGCACGCTGGCGAAGCAACATGGCTACCGCACCGCCGCCATCGGCAAATGGCACCTCGGCTGGGATTGGCCGATCCCTGCGGAACGCGCCAGCCTCTTCAAAGAAAAGCCCCAGGGAGCGACCTTGGCCACCGAGGCCCAGCGCGCGGTCTGGGGCGAAGTCTTCGCCCAGCCCATCG
>JBFZFJ010000025.1:0-10704 GCA_041306405.1 Verrucomicrobiales bacterium
GCCTCCAGATGGAGGACACCCGGAAACTCGCGGTTGTCATGGATGTGTCCCGTTCGATGACGGGCTATTTGCCGATCGTCGCCAAGCAACTCGAAAAATTGGCCACGCGCGGTCCGCTGTATTTTTTACTTCGGTTGCGGTCTTGCGGAGGAACCCAAAAAGAGCGATATCAGCGACAAGGTTCTTTGACCAAGGGCTCCGCCTTTGACGGCTTCTGGCAGAACTGGCAGGGTAACGCTCCCCTCAACATCAAACCCGCGGAACAGAAAAAGCTCACTTATGATCCAAAGGCGAAGATGCCCTTGGCCGCCATCCACGAACAGATGTCGAAGCGGCTCGATACTTATTTCATCGATTTCAACGGCATCCAATACGCGCAGACGGCCTTGTTGTGCAAGGAACTGAGGGATGCGGACACGATTTACTGGTTCGCCGACTTTCAGTACAAAACGGACGAGGCGGTCATGAAAGACGTGCTCAGGCAACTGAAGTCGCGCAAGCAAAAGCTCTACTTGCACGCGGCGATCGTTGGCAGATCTTACGAGGTCATTCGCGACAAAGTCTGTCTCCCGAGCGGAGGCAAGGCGATCTTGAAGGATTTGAAAAAGGGGAGGAAGTGACTCCTGGCGCCGGACCGCGGCGAGGCGAAATAAAAGCCTGCCCCGGGATTGACGGGGGCGGCTCAGCCCGCTGAGATTCCCGCCCGCCGTCCGGCGGGCTTTGCCATGGACTATCAAGCGAAAATCGCCACCAACGTCGCCTCGATCCCGCGCTCGGGAATCCGCGACTTTTTCGAACTCGTACAAGGCCGCGATGACGTCATCTCGCTCGGCGTCGGCGAGCCTGACTTCGTCACTCCATGGCACATCCGCGAAGCGGCGATCTACTCGCTCGAAAAAGGCCAGACCACCTACACCTCCAATCTCGGCCTGCTCTCGCTGCGCAAATCGATCGCCAAATACGTGGAGAATTTCTTCCACGTCAGCTACGAGCCGGCGACCGAAGTGCTGGTGACCGTCGGCGTTTCCGAGGCCATCGACATCGCCCTGCGCGCGCTGCTCAATCCCGGCGACGAGGTGATCTATCACGAGCCCTGCTATGTTTCCTACAGCCCGAGCATCGTCATGGCGCACGGCGTGCCGGTGCCGGTGCTGACGACCAAGGAAAACGCGTTCTCCCTCAAACCGGAGCAAGTCGCGGCCGCCATCACCCCGCGGACCCGGATCATTTTTATCAATTTCCCGACCAACCCGACCGGTGCCTGCGCTTCCCGCGAGGATTTGGAAGGGATCGCCAAGCTGGCCATCGAGCACGACTTGATCGTGATGACGGATGAGATCTACAGCGAGCTCCGCTATGACGAAACCGAGCCGCACCTTTCCATCGCCGCGCTGCCGGGGATGAAGGAGCGCACGATCCTGCTGCATGGATTCTCCAAGGCTTTCGCGATGACCGGCTTCCGCCTCGGCTATGCCTGCGCGCCGCAGCCGATCATCGAGGCGATGATGAAAATCCACCAATACTCGATGCTCTGCGCGCCGATCATGAGCCAGAACGCCGCCATCGAGGCGCTCGAAAACGGCCAGCCAGCGATGATCGAAATGCGTAACAGCTACCACCAGCGCCGCGATTTCCTGGTCAAACGGCTCAACGAGATCGGCCTCGACTGCCACCTGCCGGGCGGCGCGTTCTACGTCTTCCCGGACATCCGCAGCACCGGCCTGACGAGCAAGGAGTTCGCGATGAAACTGCTGGAAGAGGAGAGCGTCGCCTGCGTGCCGGGCAGCGCCTTCGGGGCATCCGGCGAGGGTTTCCTGCGCTGCTGTTACGCCACCGCCTTCGACGACATCCGCACCGCGACCGACCGGATCGAGCGCTTCGTCGGCAGACTCTGACCGGCATGGGCGCGCAACCGCAGGTCAACGATCCCGAGCAGCTCACGCGGGCGCACGTGGTCCCGTTCGCGGTTTTCATGGGTTTCATGATTCTGTTAATGGCCGTCGGCGCAGCCGTCGAGTGGAAGCACCCGGACGCGCCGTGGTGGCGGCAGGATCCCGCGCAGTTCGTCTATCCGATCCAGACGCTCGTCACCCTCGGCGTGCTCGTGCATTACCGGCGGTTTTATACGTTCGACTGGTCGTTGAAATGGGCGCTTGCCGGCGTCGCGTTCGGCGCGGTGGGCATCGGCTTCTGGTTGCTGCCCACGGTGCTCTATGATGCGTGGGGATTGACGGGGAAAACCGAGGGCGTCCTCAAAATGCTCGGCGTCGCGGAACGCAAGGAAGGCTTCGATCCGGGACTGTTTGAGAATCCGCTCGCCTACTGGAGCGCCTTGGTTTTCCGGTTCATCCGGGCCGCCGTGGTCGTCGCTTTCGTCGAGGAAATCTTCTGGCGCGGTTTCCTCATGCGCTTCGTCTGCGATTGGGAAGGGAACTATTGGAAGCAGCCCTTCGGTCGAGCCCGCTGGCTTTCCTACGGCGTCGTCACCGGGCTCTTCATACTGGCCCACGCGCCCGTCGATTACGCCGGAGCGTTTGTTTACGGCAGCCTCACCTACCTGTTTTGCGTCTGGAGCAAGAACCTCGGCGCCTGCGTCGTCATGCACGCCACCGCGAATTTCCTGATGGGGCTCTACATCATGAAGACCGGCAACTACGGGCTCTGGTGACTCGCTGACGAAATCCGATGATGAATCCTGTCAAATCCGAGTTTGTTTTCGCCCTGGCCAATCCGGGTTCGGAGAAGGCGCTGAAGCTGGAGGTCGAGACGATGAAACTCGGCTGGCGGCCGGGCTATCAGCGGCGTGGGTTTGTGACGTTCAAGGCGGACGAGCCCTTTTCGTTCGACTCGCTCGATGTGGAAGCCGCCACCGCGCGGCGGCTCTGCCTCTCGTTAGGGAAGGCGGCCACGCGGGAAGAAGCGGTCGCGCGGCTCGGCGAGACACGGATCATCCATCACGCCCGGTTTGCGGACCGAAAGATGCAGGGCGTGTCCGACGTCGAGATTCCAGCGAAGCCACAGTTCGGTGAAATCATCGGCACGGTGGTCGAGCTGGGAGCCTCCGAGTTTTGGGCGGGGCTGCACCGCCACGCGCCGTTTTTAAGCCCTGATCCGGCGGGCGATGCCGGGATCGCGATGCCTGCCGAGTCGCCTTCGCGGGCCTGGCTGAAGCTGGAGGAAGCCGCGCGGTTTTTCGATTTGAAATTCAGCCGCAAGGACATCGTCGTCGAACTCGGCTGCGCTCCGGGTGGCGTCGTCCTCGCGCTGATCAACCGCGGGGTGCCGGTCATCGGCGTGGACCCGGCAAAGATGGCGGACGTCGTGCTCGCCTCCGCCATCGGGGAACGGCAGGACGCTCCGGCCGACCGGGCGTGGTTTTTCCAATGCCGCAAGCCCGCCGCGCTGACCAGCAAGCGCGACCTCGGGCAGGGCGTCACCTGGTTCATGTCCGACATGAACCAGTCGCCGGAGGTGGTGCTCAAGGAATGCGCCCGCTTTTGCAAAATGGCCCCGTCGATCCGCGGCGTGCTGATCACCCTCAAGCTAACGGATCTGTTGCAGGTGTCCGACAAGTCGCAATGGTTCGCCTCGCTCGCGGAGATGGGATTCAAGACCCTCCGCCTGCAGCAGCTCAGCGTGCATCACAAGGAATTCGCGCTGCTCGCACTCAGATAAACTGTCGCAAGCCCGCGCTTTACCTCGCCGGCGGGCGGGCTAACTTCGGCGGCGAGACCCGACCATGGCGGAACCCGAAAAACTCGACACCTTGCAAGCGGTGGAGCTCGCCGAGGGGATTGAAATCCGCCTGCGGATGGCCGGGCCGATGCTGCGGGCGGGCGCTTACGCGATCGACTTCCTGATCCGCGGAGCGGTTCTCGCCGTCGGCGGAATCGCGGTGGCTTTCGCAGGCATCGCCATCGGCGGAAACATCGCGGGCGGAGTGATGTTGCTGGCGTGGTTTCTGATGGACTGGCTTTATCCGGTGTTTTTCGAGGCGGGCAAACGCGGAGCCACGCCGGGCAAGCGGGTGCTGGGACTGCGGGTGGTGCAGGCGACGGGATCGCCGATCACCTTCGGCCAGGCGGTGGTGCGGAATTTCCTGCGCTTCATCGATGGAATGCCGTTTTTCACCTACTGCTTCGGACTGACGAGCTGCCTGGCGACGAAGCGCTTTCAACGGCTCGGCGATCTGGCGGCGGGCACGGTGGTGATCTACGACCGGATTCCCGCGCCGCCGATGGTCGCCTCGCCGCCGCCGATCGTCGCGGTGCCGCTGCCGGTCGGCCTAACCGTCAATGAGACGCGCGCGCTCGCCTTGTTCCGCGAACGGGCGGGACTGTGGTCGGACGGCAGGCGGGCGGAGATCGCGGACCAGGCGGCGGCACTGAGCGGCGCGACGGGCGCGGAGGGCGTGAACCGGCTGATGGCGATGGCGCACTGGGTGCAGGAGAAAAGGGGGGGACGATGACCTCCGGGGATTTCGAGCACCGCAACGAGGCGCGCTGGGCGGAATACGAGCGGCTGATCAATCTGATGGAAAAAGGCAAGGCCGGGGTGGAGGCTGAGCAACTGCCGCGCTTGTTCCGCGAGCTGAGTCTGGACCTCTCGCTGGCGGAGTCCCGGATGTACGGCGCGCGCGTCACCGAGCGGCTCAACGAGCTGGTGATCCGCGGCTACGAGCTGATCTATCGGACGCGGCGCGGCACTTGGGAGAACGCTGTCTCGTTCGTGGCGGTGAAATTCCCGCAGGCCGTGCGGCGGGAGTGGCGCTTGTTCTGGCTTTGCAACGCGGTGTTCTGGCTGCCGTTCTTCGCGATGATGCTCTCGGCGGAGCACGACATCCGCTGGATCCAGGCGGTGCTGGGCGCGGACGGGATGGCGGGGATGGAGCAGATGTATGGCGGAAGGGAAGAGCAACTGAGCCACCTGCGCTCGGAGTATGGCTCGAATTTCATGATGTTCTGCTTCTACATTTACAACAACGTGGCGATCGACTTCCGGATCTTCGCGGGGGGCATGGCGGCGGGTGTCGGCACCTTGTTCTTCCTGCTGTTCAACGGCCTGCACATCGGCGCGGCGGCGGGCTACGTGAATCACGCGTGCAATCCGGAATCGTTCTGGTCCTTCGTGGCGGGGCACTCGTCGTTCGAACTGCTAGGAATGGTCGTGTCCGGAATGGCGGGGATGCGGCTGGGCCTGGCAATCCTGCGACCGGGCCGCCTGCCGCGGGTCCGGGCGCTAACGGAGGCGGGGAGGCAGGCGCTGCCGTTGATTTACGGAGCGGCGCTGATGACCACGCTGGCGGCAGTGGTGGAGGGATTCTGGTCGGCGCAGGGGATTCCATCGGGCTTGAAATACGGTGTTGGCGTCGTCGGCTGGGTCCTGCATATCGCTTATTTTTCGCTGGCAGGAAGGAGGTCCGGCCATGCGGCTTGACACGGTGACAGCGGAGATCCGCCCGCGCAGCGACTGGGAGGCGGTGGATCTCGGCCTCGCGCTGGCGCGGCGAGACTTCTGGCGCTGCATCGCGGTGTGGTGGCTGGCGCTGGGTGTCCCGACCGCCGCCGGTGCCTGGCTGTTATGGGATCATCCCATGGTGCTGCTCGCTTTGTTCTGGTGGTGCAAACCGGCGGGCTCGCGGATGGTCTTGTTCGAGCTGAGCCGGCGTTTGTTCGGCGAGGAGCCGACGTGGCGATCGGTCTGGCGGGAAATCCCGCGGGCGTGGACCAGGCGGTTTTTCTATCGATTCCTGTGGGCGCGGTTCTCGCCGTGGCTGCCGGTGACGCTTGCTGTCGAGGACTTGGAAGGCTTGCGCGGGAAGGCTTACAAACAACGCTGCGGCCAGGTCGTCCGCCGGGGCGAGGGCGTGGTGATGTGGCTCTACTTCCTCTCGGACATCGCCGCGGCGTGGCTCGGGTTCGGGATTCTCGCGCTGTTTCTCATGCTGATGCCGGAAGGTCAGGATGGCGCGTGGGCGCTGGCGGTTGAGTCGTGGGACCCGAATTTTCCAATGGATCTTCCGCTGCTGATCACGCGGACGGTGGTGGTCTGCGTGATGATCGCGATCCCTTTGGCAGACGTGTTCGTGACCGGCGCGGGATTCGGGATTTACATCAACAACCGGACGTGGATCGAGGGCTGGGATGTGGAGCTGGCGTTCAAGCGGCTCGCGCAGCGCTTGGGGAAGACCGCGGTCGTGATGCTTTCGTTTTTCATGATCGGCTTCTCTGTCCATGGCGCGGAACCGCTGCCACCGGCGGTGGTCATCCGCGAGGTGAAGGCGGACGAGGCGTTCAAGGTGCACACGGTGACTGATAAGGTCCCGAAGCCCCGGAAGTCGTCTATCAAATGGTCCGGCGACTGGGTCGAAATCCTGATGCAGGTTTTCGCGATCTGCGCGGCGGCCCTGCTGGTGGGATTGCTCGGCTGGATGTTGTGGAAATACCGCCACGTTTTCATCCTGCGCGGGCCGGGCGTGAAGGAGGACAGGATCGCGCCGTCCGCGCGGGTGGTGATGGGGTTGGAGGTTTCCCCGCACACGCTGCCGGCCGACGTGCCGGGCGCCGCGTGGGTGCTGTGGCAGGAGGGGCGGTGCCAGGAGTCGTTGGGCTTGCTTTACCGTGGATCGATTTCCCGGGTGATGGAGCTGGGGCGGGTGGAAATCCACGAGTCGGACACCGAGGGCGACTGCGTGCGCCGCGTCGATCAGGCCGGTGCGGCGGTGCATCCGGAGTATTTCCGCGGCATCACCGGGGCGTGGATCCGGCTCGCCTACGCCGGAGCGAGTCCGGCGGATGCGGAGGTGCAGGCGCTTTGCCAGCGATGGCCTTTTGGAGAAGGGAGGGTGCATTGAAGTTTTTGGCACTGCTCGTGACGGCGCTCGTCCTAACCGCTTGCGACTACACCGAGGTGAAGCGCGAGATCGGCTACAAGGGCAAGGCGCGGATCAATCCCTGGCTCGCCGCCGAGCGCTTCGCCGCGCAATACGATGGCGAGGTGCGCTCGCTGGCCGCGTGGACCGCGCCGGAGTTCGGGGATGTCGTGTGGTTCGTCCCGGCGTCGGTTTTGAGCAATGCGAGTTTCACCCGCCAGATCGAGGACTGGGTGGAGGAGGGGGGGCATTTGGTTTTGCTCGTTGAACATGCCGACGCGGAGACGAATGACTGGTCGGATGATCCGGTGGAGCCGCAGTTGGAGCCGGCGCTGGTCGGGATGTTAGCCCGCGCGGGCGTCGAGTTGAGCGAGCG
The DNA here is from genome assembly GCA_041306405.1 of Verrucomicrobiales bacterium. Classification (GTDB taxonomy): domain Bacteria; phylum Verrucomicrobiota; class Verrucomicrobiia; order Verrucomicrobiales; family Akkermansiaceae; genus Luteolibacter. The sequence goes on from JBFZFJ010000025.1 coordinate 7,248, forward strand.
CAAGAATCCCAAGGAGCCGGTGACCGAGATCGAGTTTGATGGTGAGTCTCTCGAAGTGGCCGCGAGTTCCAAGACCGCCGTGGCGCTCGATGGCGGGGAGCCGGGTGTGTTCGCATCCGTTTCCAGCGGCGACGGGCGGATGACGGTGCTGACGGACGGGCGTTTGTTCCGCAACCGGTGGATCGGCGACAAGGATCACGCGGCGTTGTTGGAGGCCCTGATTCTGGCGACGGAATACGAGGGTTCTATCGGATTTGTGCGCGGATCGGGACTCTCGCTGTGGGGGCTTCTCGGCAAACATCTGTGGCCGGTGCTGATCGGCCTCGGCGTGCTGACATTGCTGTGGCTGTGGAAGAGTTTCACCCGCTTCGGCCCGCTGGAAGCGGCGGACGGCGTATCAACCCTGCGCGGTTACGATCACCATTTGGAAGCGCTCGGCGACTTTCAATGGCGGTTGGACCGGGCGGCGGCACTGCTGGTGCCGCTGCGCGCGCAGATCGTCGAGCGCGGGCAGCGACTGAGCGTCCGGGCCGGGCGGCGCGATGATGATTTCTTCCAGTTTCTCGCCGATCGCGCCGGGTTGCCCCGCGAGCGGGTGTTCCGCGCGCTGGCCGAAGCCGCCCCGCCGGACTCTGGCATTCTAACCCGCACGGCCGCCGACTTGCAGCGGTTGCTCAAAGTTCTCCACTGACCCAAAAATTCATGAATCCAGATCCCTACGCCCCGCCCAGCCATGAAATGCCGCCTGTCCGCAGTCTCGCGGAATTGATTCACCGGATGCGCGAGCAAATCCGCGGCGTGATCCTCGGCCAGGATGTTGTCATTGAGCAAGTCATCGCCGCCTTGCTCGCGGGTGGTCACGTTTTGTTGGAAGGAAAACCCGGACTGGGGAAAACCCATCTCGTCACCACGCTCGCCAAAACCTTCGGCGGCGCCTCGGCGCGGATTCAATTCACGCCCGACCTGATGCCGTCCGACGTGACGGGTTTCCGCTTGTTCGACATGAAGAGCCAGACCTTCCAGCTCCGGCAGGGGCCGGTTTTTACGAACCTTCTGCTAGCCGATGAAATCAACCGTGCCCCCGCGAAAACCCAGGCAGCGTTATTGGAGGTGATGCAGGAACAACAGGTCACCATTGATGGCGAAACGCTCAAACTCGCGCCGCCATTTATGACCCTCGCCACGCAAAATCCGGTCGAGCACGAGGGGACCTATCCGCTGCCCGAGGCCCAGCTCGACCGCTTCATCATGAAGGTGCTCATCGACTATCCGGTGCGCGAGGCGGAGTGCGAGATCGTCACGCGCGCCTCCGGAGAGGCACCCGGCGGATCGGGAGGGGGCGTTTCGGTGATCTGCGGTCCGCGGGAAATCGTCGCGGCCCAACAGGCGACGGCGGCTGTACAAGTCGTGCCGGAAGTCGTCGGCTACGCGGTGGCGCTGGCACAGGCGACGCGCGAATCCCGCTCGATTTCACTTGGCGCGGGAACCCGCGGAGCGATCAGCCTGGTGCGGATCGGCAAGGCCTTCGCCGCGTTGGACGGCAGGGACTTCGTCACGCCCGACGACATCAAGCGCGCGGCGTTGCCGGTGCTGCGCCACCGCGTGCAGCTCACGCCGGAAATCGCGATCAGCGGGCAGGACGTGGACGAGGTGCTGCGCGCGATCGTGGAAAGCGTCCCGGCACCGAGGCAATAACATCCGATGAGTCCGGCACCACGATTAATAACACTTGTCTCGGCGTGGCTGCTGCTCGCGGCGGTCGCCGTGGCGGTGCCGTCGCTGACCGGACCGTGGTTGTGGCTCGGCGGGGCGGGGGCGCTTGTGGTTCTCGTCGACGCGATTCACAACCGGTTCACGAAGCCGTTGGAGTTGCAGCGTCGGTTGCCCGGACGTTTCGCTTCGGGAGAAGCGGGGGAGGTGCGGTTGGTTTTGCGGAATGAAAGCGGCCGCTCCGCCAAGGTGGAGGTTTTCGACGGCATTCCGCAGGGCGCGGCGGCACCGGCATTGCCGTGGTGCGGCGAGGTGCCGGCGAACCGGGAAATCAAGGTGTTTCACCCGGTGACCTTGTCGGCGCGGGGCGAGGCGGTGTTCGGGCCGGTGGAGGTGCGGCGGTTTTCGTTTCTGGGATTCTGGACGAGGAAAACCCGCCATTTGTCGGCTGAAACCGTGAAGGTCTATCCAAACTATGAGCCGGTGATCCGTTTCGCGCTGCTCGCCATGCAGCACCGCGAGAGCCCGATGGGCATCGTGCGGCGGCCGCGCGCGGGATCGAGCCGGGATTTCCATCAGCTCCGCGATTACCGCGACGGCGACCCGCTGGGGCAGATCGACTGGAAGGCTTCTTCCCGGCGGCAGGTGCTGATCAGCCGCGACTATCAGGAGCAGCGCAACCAGTCGGTTGTTTTCCTGTTGGACACGGGGCGGCGGATGCGCGCGCTCGACGGCGGGGTGCCGCAGTTCGACCACATTCTCAACGCGATGCTGCTCGTCTCGCACGTGGCGCTGCGGCAGGGCGACCAGGTCGCGGTGAAATCCTTCGGCGGGACCGACCGCTGGCTGCCGCCGGTGAAAGGCTCGCACGCGATGCCGGTTTTGCTGAACCATCTTTATGACTATCAGACGACCGCCGCGCCGAGCGATTTCAGCGGGGCGGTGGAGCAGTTGATGACCCGCCAGCGCCGGCGCTCGCTGGTGATTTTACTGACCAACCTGCGGGGAGAAGACGGCAAGGAATTGATACCGGCCTTGCAGGTTTTGAAATCCCGCCACCTCGTCCTGCTAGCGAGCATGCGCGAGCGGGTGGTGGAGGACGCCATTGCCGATCCGGTTGAATCCTTTTCCTCGGCGCTGAAATTTCTGGCGGCGGACCGCTACGTGCAGGAGCGGCGGGAAATTCTCGCCAGCCTGGGGGCGGCGGGCGTTTTGACGCTGGACTCCACGGCGGGCGAGTTCGCGGTGGCGCTGGCGAACTGCTATTTCGACATCAAGGCGGCGGGGAGGATTTGATACGCGATCGCGGTATTGAGATGCGGCCGGTTTGTGGCATTCTCATTTTCGTAAGGGATAGCACATCAGCCCCCCCAAAGGGCCCGCGGGCGTCGGAACAAGGGATCCGACGCCCGTGGTTTTTGTATGTGCTTGGACCTGTTGGCTTCAGTCCTCGACTACATTTCAAAACGGCACCTCTCCCGCCAGTTCTCGCGCTTCCTCCGCCACGCGCTCTGCCTCGGCCTGCAAGCCGACAATCTCTTTCTCCAGCTCTTCCTGCTGCGAGGCGGCGATGGTGTCGATCACGGCGGCGTCTTTCTCGGCGAACAGGAAGACTTCGTAATCCGGGCTAGTGTCTCGTAAAATTCAAATTGTTGGATAGAGTGATTTGAGTTTGATGCGGGCTTTTTCGTTGGTGAACTGCCAGTTGATCGAATTGGATTCCTCATTCTTCCGGGCGAGATAGGCT
>JBFZFJ010000026.1:0-7233 GCA_041306405.1 Verrucomicrobiales bacterium
CAATTTCCACGATTGCACTGCGGCGTTTGCGTTTCCTAGTCATCGACTCGGGTTTCCGAGTCAACTTGTGTGGAATTGTGTGTGGAAAACCTGTCGCGGTTTCCCTTGATGGCTCGCAATCGCTTGATTGATAATGACTTGCGGGGATCGTGCTAGACGATGGCGGAGGGGGTGGGATTCGAACCCACGGAACCTTTCGGCTCTCCAGTTTTCAAGACTGGCGCAATCGACCACTCTACCACCCCTCCGGTATTGGCTGCCTGAGCTCCCGGACTTTACGTCCGGCAACCCGGTTGGTGGTTTTTACGCCCGGATCGCGCTCAATGGCAAGCGTTCTTGGCGACATCTTTGCAACGACTCAATCTTTCCAATCCGTTCGATGATGCAACGACGTTCGATGAGCCGTTCCGCAACGCATGCCCGTTTCCCGCGCCAGTTCGCAAGCATGGCTCGTTGGCACTCGCATTCCCCCCCGCGCACACCACCCGGCCGATCCGCAGTCAGCAAGGCCGCCCTCCCGCGGCTCCCGCTTTGCTCGACTGCCTCCAGATCCGCCGGTCGCTATCGCTCCCTTCCCGGCTCCGTGTGCACAGACGACCACCAGACCAAGCGCCCCCTGAGGCCACCCCTCACTCCGCCAAAAAATCGGTAAAATGCGGCATTGTATCTGACCTTTGTGGCGGCGGGCGGAAACTCGGAGGCCAGCGTCGAAATGCGTTACGAGGATGAGAGCATCTGGCTGACGCAGAAGATGATGTCAATTCAAGCGAAGCCGTGGGGGACGTCTGATCAGGTTGGTTCGGATACTTCAGGCGCGTCCAACCCGGCGAGTTGAAAAACCTCGCGAAACTCGCTGGCGATTCGGGAAAAATCTGATTAGCCTCCCCGCAATCCATGGCATCCGAGGAGAAGAACAAGCGCTTTAAGATCGAACCCATGCTGGGTGGCCTGGCTTTGCTGCTGCTTCTGGCGGGCTGCGTGTCCGTGCTCAGGCCGTTCATGACGGCCTTGTTGTGGGCGACCATCCTGACTTATTCGCTCTATCCCTTGCAGCGGGTTTTCACCCGTTGGTTCCGCGGTTCGCGGACTTTGGCGGCTTGTTTCGTGACCCTAACCGTAACGGTGCTGTTGGGCGGGCCGATTTTCCTGATCGGGTTCAGCATCGCCCAGGACGGCAAGGATCTGGCGGAGGCGACGCGGAAATGGTTCATGGCGGCCCCGGACCAGGCTCCGGCGTGGGTGGAGCAGACGCCGCTGGTGGGCAAGGAGCTGGGAGTGTATTGGTCGAATTTCGCGGAGGACCGCAAGCGCTGGATGGAGCAGCTCGACAAGGAGGTGAAGACGCCGCCGAGGCCGAAGATCGTGGTGGAGAGCGGTGACGACTTCGTGGTGCAGGAAGCGCCGCCACCGATGGTGGACGAGGTTGAAGAAAAGGCCGGGGAGGCGGACGCCGCGCAGAACCCGCCGCACATCGTTGTTTTGCTAGGGAAATTCCTGGCATGGGCGAAATCCTGGTTGATCGCCGTGGGTGTGGCGGTGGGGCAGGGGGTCACACAGATTCTGCTGAGCGCGTTCCTGGCGTTTTTCCTGTTACGGGACGCGCCGATGCTATCAGAGCGGCTCGCCGTCTCGATGGACCGTCTGGCGGGCGGACGCGGCCGGCACTTGATCAAGGTGGCGGGCGGCACGGTGCGCGGCGTGATTTACGGAATTCTCGGAACGGCGATCGCGCAGGCGCTGGTCGCGGGGCTCGGCTTCTGGATCGCCGGGCTGCCGGGCGCGGTGCTGCTCTCGGTGCTGACGTTTTTCCTGGCGGTCATCCCGTTCGGCCCGCCGATGATTTGGCTGCCGGCGGCGATGTGGCTGTTCGCCCAGGACAAGCCGGGGATGGCGGTTTTCATGCTGGTCTGGGGGGGGCTCGGAATCAGCAGTGTGGACAATTTTTTGCGGCCGTATCTCATCAGCCAGGGCAGCAAGATGCCGTTCGTACTGATCTTCTGCGGCGTCATCGGCGGGGCCTTGTCGTTCGGGCTGGTGGGGGTTTTCCTCGGTCCCACGCTGCTGGCGGTGGCGTTCCGGTTGATCGAGGAATGGTCCTCGGCGGCCGTCGGACAGGATGGCGAGCCGCTGCCTGGTGACAGTTCGGGATTGCGCGAGTCGCCGGCATCGGACACATAGCGGCATGGCGGTGTGCTCCTCGGTGTTAGGCAAAGTGCTGGAAGTCTTCGAGCGGAATTTCCGCGACCGCGGCGAGTTGGGTGCTTCTATCAGCATCTGGTGGGATGGGACGGAGATGATATCACACGGCCACGGCTGGTGCGAGCGGGAGCAGCTCCGCGAGTGGACGGTGGACACCTTGGTGCCGGTTTATTCGGCGACGAAAGTCCCGGCGGCGGCGAGTCTGCTGTTGGCCTTGGAGAGCCGGGGGCTTTCCGCTGAAACTCCCGTGCGCGAGGTCTGGCCAGCGTTCCCCGTGGCGGAAGCGCGGTTTTCCCACCTGCTGTCGCATCAATGCGGGCTGGCCGCGCTGGACCAGAAGGCGGGCGTCCTGGAGCATGCAGAGGTGCTTGCGGCCATCGAAGCGCAGGTGCCGGCGTGGAAGCTCGGGGACGGGCAGGGCTATCACCCGCGGACCTTCGGCGCGCTGGTGGACGAGCCGGTGCGCCGCCTCACCGGGCAGTCGCTCGGCAGTTTCTGGCGGGAAGAAATCGCCGCGCCGCTCGGTCTGGATTTCTGGATCGGCCTGCCGGAAAGCGAGTGGCCGCGGGTCGCCCGGCTCTATCCGGGCAAGGCCGGCAAGGACGATCTGGCGGACGCGTTTTACAAACAACTCACGACCTCCGGCACCTTCACCCGCCGGGCCTTCTCGTCGCCGCGCGGGCTGCATGCGATCCATGAAATGAACGAGCCCCGCGCCTGGTCCGCCGGCCTGCCCGCGCTCGGCGGGGTGGGCACCGCCTCGGCGCTGGCGAAATTCTATCAAGCGGCCATCGGCTCGATCGAGAGCCCGCTTTCCCCGGCGGTGCGGCAGGCGCTCGCCACGCCGCAGACGTCCGGGGACGACCGCGTGCTGCTCCGGCCGACGACATTCACCTGCGGCGCTCAGCAGGATCCGCTGGATGAATCCGGCGGCAAGATCCGCCACATTTACGGCCCGTCGCTCGCCGCCTTCGGCCATCCGGGCGCGGGCGGCAGTCATGCGCTCGGTGATCCGGCGACCGGGATTTCCTTCGCCTACGTGATGAACCAAATGGACCTGAGCGTGATGCCCGGTGTGAAGTGCCTGGAAATGGTGGACGCGTTGTTCTCCGAGGTTTGAGGAAGGTGGCTCTCATTGGGATGGAGATGTCTCTCCTTCGCATGGAAACGCCTATCCTTGGCATGGATTTATTCGTCCTCAGCATGGAGAAACCACTCCGTGTAATGGAGGAAGGCCTCCGTGCAAAGTTTTGCCGAAACACCATCAAACAGCTATCAATCCCTCAACTCACCCCTACATCACCATGGCAGACTCATCCTCCATACCTTCCAGTGCGCCTCTCCCGCGCCCGCCCCTCGACAACATCCTGCCCGCCATTTGTGCAGGCGTTTTTGGCGAGGGGTTTGAGCCAGAGTTTTTTCGGGCGGCCGCTGGGCAGGTAATAATCGGTGTGGTCCTGGGAGAAGCCTTTGGTGTCGCGGTCTTGGAGATGCCATGCCGCGGCACACCAGATCGGCACACCAGATGAGTACGGCGACAATCTCGTTTTCCTCGAGGATGGACTGACAAAGCCGGTCACCCGCCTCGCGCCCCCTCGCCGAGCAGGTGCTCTTCATCAAGCAAACCGTGGGCGATCTGCAAGTCGGCGGGGGGGGCGGCGGTGCGGATGCGGAGCGAGGCGGCGCTGGACGCCGCATGACGGGAAAGCCGTCGGACTGTCTTTCATGACGAGGCTAATCCAGCATTTTTGTGCCTCTTTTTTTTGCCCTGATTTCTTTCAAGCAATTGCAAGGGATCAAAAGGCTCAGGCCAAACGCCCTGATGGAACCCGCGTTCCATGGGGTTTTATCTTGATTTGTTCAGTTTTTTTTGAACAGTCCGGTTTGTTCGAACTCATTGAAACACACCATGAAATTATTTGGAACCGACGGCATCCGCGGCCGCGTCAACGAATTCCCGATCACTGCCGAAGTCTCTCTGCGGATGGGCAAGGCGGTTGCCAACGTGCTGCGTTCCTCCGGCCCGAGACGCAATCGCGTGCTCATCGGCAAGGACACCCGGATTTCCGGCTACATGCTGGAAACCGCCCTCACCAGCGGCCTCGTCTCGATGGGAATGGACGTTTACCTCGTCGGCCCGATGCCCACGCCGGCGGTCGCGCATTTGACCAAATCGATGGGAGCTGCCGCCGGCATCATGATCACCGCTTCCCACAACCCATATGAGGACAACGGGATGAAAATTTTCGGGCCTGACGGTTACAAGCTGTCCGACGACATCGAGAGCCTCATCGAGCGCCACATCATGGGCGACGAACCCGAGGCAGCGCCTTTGCCGCCCGCGCAAATCGGCAAGGCCCACCGGATCGACGACGCCCGCGGCCGCTACATCGAGTTTGCGAAACACACCGCCGACAACATCTCGCTGCACGGGCTGAAAATCGTCGTCGATTGCGGAAACGGTGCCGCCTATTTCATCGGTCCGCTCATTTTCAAAGAGCTCGGCGCCGAAGTGATCACCGTCAGCAACGAACCGGACGGTCTCAACATCAACGAGGGCTGCGGCGCGCTCCATCCCGAAGCCGCGGGGGCGCTCGTCCGCAAGCACAACGCCGATATCGGCATTTCCTTCGACGGCGACGCCGACCGCGTCATTTTCACCGATGCGACCGGCCAGGTCGTCAGCGGCGACCGCATTCTCGGGCTTTGCGCCATCGGCCTGAAGGAGCAGGGGAAGCTCAAACACGACACGCTCGTCGCCACCGTGATGAGCAATCTCGGCCTGATCGAAGCCATGAAACAGCAAGGCATCCGGGTGGAAACCACCGCCGTCGGCGACCGCAGCGTCATCGAATGCATGCGGAAAAACGGCTATTCGTTCGGCGGCGAGAATTCCGGCCACCTGATCTTCGGCGACCACGTCACCACTGGCGACGGCATTCTTAGCGCGCTCCAAGTGCTCCGCATGATGATCGGGCGCAAGGCCACGCTCGCCCAGCTCGCCAACGTGATGCACGAGTATCCGACGCAGCTCGCCAACATGACCGTGCCGTCCAAACCGCCCCTGGATTCCCTGCCCAAGCTGCAAAAACTCATGAACGAGGCCACCGCCGAGTTCGGCGAGAACGGCCGCCATTTGATCCGTTACTCCGGCACGGAAAACAAAATTCGCGTTCTCGTCGAACACCGCGAGCTTGATGAAGTCCGCTCGTGGGTCGCCAGATTCTCGACCGCCATCCACGAGGAAATCGGCTGAACCATGTCTGACGAACCGACCTATCCCTGCTCGCTCTCCCTCACACGGGAAATCGAGGGTTTTCCTGTTGGAAACATCCCGCTATCGCAGCACTCAGGAAACCCCGGCTTCCCGCCGATCCGCTACCCATGGGATCTTCTCCGCGCTAACGAGCTCTACGTTTCCTCCCTCACGGAAAACTCCATCCAAGGCGACGTCCACCCTTCCGCCGTCATCGAAGGCATCGTCCACATCGGCCCCGGCACCCGCATTCTCCCCGGAGTCTTCATCGAGGGAAATGTCGTCATCGGCGCGAACTGCAAGATCGGCCCTAACTGCTACATCCGCGGCAATACCAGCATCGGCGACAACTGCCACATCGGCCAGTCCGTTGAGATCAAAAACTGCCTGATACTCTCCCACACCAACGTCGGCCACCTCTCCTACATCGGCGACTCGGTGCTCGGCGAGAAGGTCAACCTCGGCGCCGGCACCACCACCTCCAACCTCCGCCACGACGGCAAGAACCACCGCTCGATGGTTGGTGGCGTGCTCGTCGATACCGGTCGCCGCAAGTTCGGCACCATCATCGGCGACGGTGTCCACACCGGCATCAACACCTCCATCTATCCGGGCCGCAAATTCTGGCCCAACACCACCACTCGCCCCGGCGAAATCGTCCAGCACGACATTCAAGCTCAAGATTAAGAAATTCAAACCGCAGATGAACACAGATGGACGCAGATTCGGAATCAATACCAGAGGCAGTGGAAAAGTTGCGCGGAACAGGCGTGCTTCTCCATAATCCCTGAATCCAACCATCTTCCATCCCTCTCTTCATCCGCGCCCACGCCGAGTGGACGCCCGAGCTTTTCCAGCGCGCCACCACCGGCATCGCCCACACCCGCTGGGCCACCCACGGCCCGCCAACCGAGGTCAACGCCCACCCGCACCTCGACCAGTCCGGCGACATCGCGCTCGTCCACAACGGAATCATCGAAAACTACCGCTCCCTCCGCGCCCGGCTTGAGGGGAAGGGCCATCACTTCTACTCCGAGACCGACACCGAAGTCCTCTCTCATCTGATAGGGGATTGCGACAAGGGCGACCTCTTCCAAGCCGTCTGCGACGCGCTCCACCAGGTCGAGGGCACCTTCGGCATCGCCGTGCTGTCCTCCCGCGAGCCGGACAAGATCATCACCGCCCGCCGCGGCAGCCCCATCGTTATCGGCATCGGCGAGGGAGAAACCATCATCGCGTCCGACGCTTCCGCCATCGTCGCCTACACCCAGCGCGTGATCTATCTGGACGACAACGACATCGCCATTGTCAGCGCCGATTCCGTCGATATCCGCGACCTCCACAACATCCCGGTCACCCGCGAGATCGCCCAGCTCGCCTTTGATGCCGCCGCCGCGGAAAAGGGCGGTTTCGACCACTTCATGCTCAAGGAAATCCACGAGCAGCCCGACTCGCTCGGCAACGCCATCCGCGGCCGACTCGATTTCAATCTCGGTTCGTCCGTGCTCGCCGGCATGGGCACCTCGCCGCGCGATCTGGCGGAGCTCGACCGCGTCGTCCTCATCGGCTGCGGCACCTCGCTCCACGCCGAGGTCCAGCAAGCCGCCGAATTCCGCTACCGGAATCCCATCCTCGGCATCGTCACCGAGGGCGACCACGAGACGGCCGAGTGCATGGACGACTTCATCACCATCCCGCCCAGTCACCCGTTAGTCGCCACCATCCCGGCCGCCGTCACGCTCCAGCTTTTCGCTTATCATGTCGCACGCCTCCGCGGC
>JBFZFJ010000027.1:0-5071 GCA_041306405.1 Verrucomicrobiales bacterium
CTGCCGAAGCGTGTGTTGATGGGTTGGGTGGGAGCGGCCCACGGCGGGTCGGCGGCATCCAGATATTCGGGAACGCGCTGGACGACCGCCTCGCACCACGCGGTCACCTTGGTCCCGTTAGCGGACCCGGCTTCGCCGCAGGCGCGGATGCGGAAGGTGTCGCCACGCGCGGTCAGGGCCGTAGTCTCTTCAGCGCTGACCGGAGTGCTAAATCCAAGCATGTTCACGCCAGCCAAGGCCGCCACCATCGTGCTATTTATTTTTTCATCAAGCTCTTTTCGAGTTAGGCCTCAACGGGCCGCTACTTCACGGGGAAGAGGATCTTGTGATTTCTGATGTTCCCGGGGCGGGTGCCGGTATTGAATACGCAAATCTCCCGGCGGGTCGGCCTCAGCACAACGGTCGAGGCCGTCAGCATTTTCCATTCCTTCCGCACGGGGTGGTAGAACTCGTACATGACCGGCATGTTCTGCGGCGCGGGCAGCTTCGGGCACTCGTAGATGTTCGCCTGCCCCGGCGCGACGGGCACGGTCGTCTTGCCCAGCCGGACGCGGATGTTGGAGTCGCTCAGGTTGATGTAAAGCCGGTCTCCGCCTTTGAAGTTCGCCAAATCCTGCACCTTGGCGCGGAAGAGCAGGTCGCCCTCGGGCTTGGGCAAGGGATCGAGGATCACCAGCGCCTCGCGGACGCTTTCGGGAATTTTCACCTCGGCGAGAATGAGGTATTTCGTCTTCGCGGGATCCTCCGGATCGGGGATGGGGCGGACGATGCGGAGGATGCCGTCGGCGGGGATCTTCACCGCCTCGCTCGCCATGAATTCAGGCAGCTCAAGCTCGGTGATCTCGCCTCCCGCCAGGATCTTGACGGGATCCTCAAGCCCTTCCGGCTTGGCGAGGCATGCGAACCACGCGGAGCGACCCGCAGCTTTGCGTTTTTCCGCATCGGAATCGGATTGCGCCGTGAGAGGCAGGCTACCGGCGAGCAGGAAGCACAGGGGTAAGAGAAATTTTCGCATGGAGAATGGCATGGAGAAAAGGAGGCGGTCAGATCTCGGAACCGCTCAGCCAACGGAAGCTCTCGATCCGGAATTTCCTGCCGAAGCGGCGGTTGACGGCGGACATTTCGCTGTTGTCGTCGAACTTCCCCTGCTCGCTCATCAGGCGCGCGGGGATTTCCGGCGCGTTGCTCTCGTCGGAATACTCAGGCATCCGTTGGACGATCGCCTCGCACCACGCGCGGGCAACCACCTTGCCGCTAGCGTCGAGCGAATCGCCGTAGGCGCGGATGCGGAAAGTATCATCACGCACGGAGAGGGTGTTCGCGATGGGCTTGAGCAGGTCGGACTGGATCACGTATCCTGGAATACCGGCAAAGCGGGAGCCCACCGCAGCTTCGGGGGTGGAGAAGGAGTTGGTCCCTAGATCACTGGCCTTGAGCATGAAATCGGAATTGCTCTTGAAATCGTAGTTGATGGAGCCGGCCTGCGGACTCGAATCGTCGTAGTCGATCGCGGATTGCAAGGCCCCCATGGTGCCCAGGTCGTCGTCGGAGAGGCGGCGGTTGATGAATTCGGAAAAGTTCAGGAACGGGCCGCGGCGCTTGACCTGTTTCACGCATTCCTCGGCGAGCTTGCGCAGCTGCGCGTCGTCCAGAAACCGCACGCCGGACCACGCCTGCATCCCGTCGTCGCGCGTGACGCCGAATTCCGGGTCGTTCCCTTCCTGGTCGGTAGTCGCGGTGTTGAAGCGGGAAAGGGCGATGCGCTTGCCGGAAGGGATCTGCACGGGTCTCAGCGTGCCGTTCTTGTCCCGATACATCACCTGCCGCTCGCGGATCCCGGCGAAGAGCGCGTGCCATGCGTCCACCGAGGTGCTGTTCACGTTGAACATCCCGTCCACCATCAGGTGCGAGGCTGCCTTCAGATAGCCGTCGGCGGCCTCCAACTCCGCCTTCACGTCTTCCGCTGTGCGGCCTACCAGATGTGGAAGATAGCGGCTGTTCGCCAGTTCCCCGCCATCGGCGAGTTTTTGGAGATTCTCATCGAGGCTCGCGCTCACGGATGCCCCGGGGCGCGTCTGATCCGCGAGGGAGGACACGAAGTAGTCGTCCCAAAGGGCGTCGTTGAGAAGCAGGACATGATCCCAGTAGTCACAGTAGGCCTTGGTGTCGGTCGGGGTATAGCCGGCACCGGCGTTCAAGATGTCTTTCATGTCCATACTGATGGAATTATTCAAAAACCGGTAAACATCCGTGCGGGGGAGCATGGGATGGAGGAATGAATTTCCGATACCGGGTCCGGTGACACCGCTTTGGTATGCCGTCGCCTTCGATTCCGCCCGATAAAGCGAGTTGCCCGAGCTGTCATTGTTAGGGGCTGGGGCGCTTCCTAATTTCCAATTGGGGTTCAGGACGGCCACGTTCGCCCAGCCCGGATTGATTCGCATCGCTCCAAAACCGGCGAGACTGCCAATCGGAGCGGTGGGCAACTCAAGGCTGGGAGCGGCCGTAATCTTTTCACCCAGTCCAAGCAAAGCACTGCGTCCCACGTGTTGGATGATATCATCCACATCCTTGCCCGCCCCGCCCAAAGGGCCGAATCGCATTTCGTAAGGGCTATCGATCCGCTGGGTGTTGCCGATCGTGGGATCTTCCGACATGTAGAGGCCTTTCCCCAGAAAAAAGGGCGGAGCTTGAATCCAGTTCCGGCAGCGCCAGTCCCGCTCCCAGCCGATGCTCGGATAGTCGTGATCATGGATTCCCTTGATTGCCAACTGGAAATAACCGACCGGGCGAAGCTGGCCGTCAAAAACCCAGGGATCCGGGTTATTTGGCGGAGAGATGGACGTGTATAATTGCGATGTGTTGAACCAGTCGACGTGGTGATTGAACGTCGGAATTGTGTAGTTACCGCCATTATTGTCACCGATGGGGGACCAATACTGCAAAAAAACGAATGAGGCGGGGGTATTGCCAGATCGGAAATTGTGCTTCCAACCGTCGATTTTGTTACTGAAGCGCATCTGGAACTTGGGGCTTTCCGCCGGCGTGAAAGCACCAACCCCAGAGTATAGCCCGCCAAACGATTGGGGGTCAAACCCGGGCATCATGTCCAACTTGGCGCCCCCCACAAGACTGGAGCCCACGGGAGAGAAGATCCGGAACTCCCCGGGATTGAAGACAATGTCCTGACCGTTGCCCGACATCATCCGCGCGTAGTCGTCATCAAACCGCAACGCGACTTCCCCATTGAAAGCGCCGCCGAGGAAGAACTGCCCATCCATGGTATGCACCTGTCCCAGATAAGACCTCATCGCCAGTTTCTTGTCGGGCACACGCATCGCCACGTTGTAGGGATTCCAATACACGCAGACAGGAGAGGCGACGTAATTCAGGTCATATTTCCCACCGCTGGCCAAATATTCGGTTTTCAGGCTCACGATGTAGGTGATGCTGGTGAGAACCGGAAATCTCTCATAGGTATCCTGGCCGCGCCACGAGGCGGCATGGGTGCTGATATTGCAGTCCGTATATGGCTTGAAACCTTCCCATTTTAATCCAGCCGTTCCATCTGTTCCACCACTGGCGTATGTCCGCGCTTCCGCATCGCTGTCCTGGCGGTACATCCGGTAGAAATGCCGCATGCGGGTCCATGGGGCGAAATGCCGCTCATAGAGCACGGCTTTGCCCGAGATTTCCGGGCTCATGGGCCGGATCGAGGGTTCACGGACATCGCCCGGCTCGAAGCGGTAAGGATCGGGCAGGTCAGCCTTGGGTTTCTCGAAAAGCAGACTCAGATCCTTCTTGAGATGTCCGGTGCGCACGCTGGCCAGCACGCCCCGGCTGGCTGCGGTCAAGTCGAAGAAATGCTTCTGCACCGTGCCTTCATCCACCCCGGCGGGACGCAGGGATTGGGGGGTGATCAGTTTGTCGCCGAGGGCCGCGTTCGAATCCAGGGCGCTGAGACCTGGTAGAGCTCCCACGCCGACTTCGGCGGTGTCGCCCTGGACGACTTCCCACTTGTCGACACTGAGCGCACGGGGCTGCTTGGCCTTGTCGATCCTGGCCTTGTGGTTCTCCGGGCCGATCCACCATGCGCTGCGGCCGGTGTCACCGACCTTGTTCAGATAGGCGCGGGTGACTTGTTCCGGGCTCGTTTGGGCGCGGGCACCCAGACTGCCCTCGCCGACCAGGACCACGGAATTGCTGGCGTCCCACCCGCTGATATTGACCGGAGCGCTGACATTTCCGCTCACACTGTCCGGTAGGGACAACAACCAGCGCCGGAACATTTTTTCCCGCTGCGGAGTGTAGGTGGCGGCGATAGTAAGCGGGCCACTCGCAGAATCCGGTGGACTGTAGCTTCCGTTGAGCCAGCCGCCCCAGGAATTATAGCTCGCGAGCCAATGCGGCTGGTGAACGCCCTCGATCTTTTCGGTCGTCTTGTCGGTATCGAAAATCGCCGCTTCGGCGCTGACCCGCATGTCCGGTCCCATTTCCTTTTGGAGTTCGCCGATGGCGATCATGAGCGCCAGACGGGCGTTGGCCAGCGCCTCGGCCTGGGCCGCGCCCAGGGACGACACACGCAGCGACACCACCGAGAGGCTCAGCAAGCCCACCGCAATCACCGTGAGCAGAATCATCAGCGCAAGTGTGACGACCAGGGCGAAGCCTTGGGTTGTCGGTGGGAAACGCTGGATCTGAGGTTTCATGCGATTCTGAAGTCACTCGTTTGTGTTTGTGGCCGGAGACTGGGGGAAATTGGGGGTGGAGAAGTGGTCCTCCTGGCGGAGCCAAGGCCGGGCGGAGCCAAGGCCGGGCGGAAATTACCCTTGATGGCTTCCAAGGCAACACGCGCCTTGAACTCCGCACTGTGTGTCCGTCTTTTTCGTTTCATGGTCAAGGTGGTATTTTCGTCAATGGGGTCAGAGTACACGGATTAACATTTTTTCGATATTTTTGATCGATTTCAGCATCTTATTGTCCGCTCTGCCGTCCGAGACGGATCGGCTTACTGAACCAGGATGCCCCATCGCCAGCTTTTGGGCGATCCATTCGTTACTCACCGAGGTGT
>JBFZFJ010000028.1:0-7371 GCA_041306405.1 Verrucomicrobiales bacterium
CTGCTCTAGACACTCCACATGAGCCGCATCCCCGGATTTCTGACCCTGTTTTTCCTGACGGTTCAAATGACGCCCGCTGCCGATGCCAGCTGGGACGAGCGGCTGGCGGGAGTATTTTCCGGATGTTTAAAGGAGATCGAAAGTGAGCTGAAAACCTTGGCTCCCAAGCTGGAAGGTCTGCCGGAAATCCCGATCGACGACCAGGGCGGCACCGGCGGCTTCGCCAGCAATCACCCGCACGCCATGCCGGAGCGCGATTCTCGATACGCGATTGAAGTCCGCTGGCCGAAAACCGCGACGGTCGATCTGGTCGCGTTGGTCCCCAGCCGGCGCTACGACGCCAGGGGCCTGGACGCCCAATACGGCATGCCGGAGAGCTTCACCGTTGAACTGATAGACACCAAGGGCGAGGTGCTCCGGAGCATCGCCCGCGAACTGAACACGGGCAGCCATCCGGTGAGAAAGGGGCATCCGTTCGTCTATCAAATCTCCCCCCCGCTCGAAGCGGCCGGCCTGAGAATTTCAGCCGATCTGCTGCATCCGGACTACGAGGGCGAGGGAAGCTTCGTCCATGCCTGGGCCGAGGTGTTCGCCTTCGAAGGCGAGCGCAACATCGCCCGCGGGAGCGAGGTCCGCAGTCTCGGCGGCTCGACACCGTCCGCGCCATGGCACTGGAGTCCGGGGTTTCTGGTCGATGGCCAGACGCCGTTAGGTTTTCCGGAGATCCCCGCCGGTGAGCACCGGAATATCGGCTGGCTTTCCGAGGGCCGGGCGAGCGCGAAGGAGTCGGCCTCGTTGACCATCGACCTCGGCGAGTCCGTCGCGGTGGACGCCGTCCGCCTGCTGCCGGCCAGAAAACCGACGTCCGACCTGCCGAGCGGATTCGGTTTCCCCAGGAAACTCACAGTCTCCGTTTCCGAAACGGACGAGTCCGCGGCCCCCGCCAACTGGCCGCTGATCAAGGAGCACGAAATGCGAAATCCCGGCCACAATCCGGTGGAGCTCGCATTCCCGGCCGTCCGCGGCCGCTACGTTAGAATCGAAGCCGTCGAGATGTGGAAGGACTTCGAGAACTACCCCGCGTTCTTCGCATTGAGCGAGGTGGAGGTCCTATCGGGAAATCGAAACCTGGCGCTGGGCAAGGTGGTGCGCTCATCGGACGGGATGCTGAACATCATCGCCCCGGGCGGCCGCTATTGGAGCGGAGCCGCGCTCAGTGACGGCTTCGGCCCTGACGGACGCCTTGTTTCGACCCGCGAGTGGATGACTCTGCTGGACCGGCGGCTGCGGATTGAAACCCGCAGCCACGAGCTGCGCGCCGAAGCCGACCACCTGATCGCTGGCTGGCGGCGCACCGGGCAGATGGCCATCGTGATTGTCGGATTGGCCGGAGCGTTTCTCATCGTCGCCTTGCCGATCCGCTACCGCATTCATGCCAACCAAGAGCTGATCAAGGTGCGCGAGCGAATCGCCGGGGACCTTCACGACGAGGTCGGCAGCAATCTCGGCAGCATTCAGATGATCGCCGATCTGGCGGAAGGCCGGGCGGGTCCGTCGAACGAGTTGAAGCGGATCCAGCGAATCGCCGCGGAGACGGTCAGCGCCGTGCGCGACATCGTCTGGCTGCTCCGGCCGGAAGGCGACCACCGCATCGGCACGGTCGAGCATTTGCGGGAAACCAGCTCGATCATGCTGGAGACCGTAGAATGGAAATTCACGGCGAACGAGGCGGCCTGGCAGACCGAGCTTCCCGAAGACGAGACCCGTCACCTGTTTCTGTTTTTCCGGGAGGCGCTGCACAACATCATCCGCCATGCCAAGGCCTCGGTGGTGGAAATCCGCGCCGAGGCGACGGACCGTCATTTCACGCTAACCATCGCCGACAACGGCGTCGGCATCGATCCCGAGCGGCTGGAACGTCCAGCGACCCTGCGCGCGCTGCGCCAGCGGACCGAGGCGCTGGGCGCGGAACTCGGCGTCGAGACCCGGCCTGGCGAGGGCGTGCGGCTCAAGCTCACCGTGCCCTTGGAGCGAAAGTCCCGGAGACCGGCTGCTAATCCATAAAGCTTGGCTTTGCGAAAGCCCGCGAATGCGTTATCAAACTTCCCCCATGGCCTCATCATCATCCTCGAAGGAAAAACCCATCCGGCTGGTTCTCATCGAAGACCACGCCGATTTCCGCGAATCGGTGTCGATGGTTCTCGAGGAGCGCGGCGGCTATCAGTGCGTGGGCGGATTCTCCACCATGGAAGACGCACTCGAAGCGTTCCGCGGCGGGCTGGTGGCGGACCTCGTGCTGTCGGATCTCGGCCTGCCCGGCATGAGCGGCATCGTCGGCATCCGCAAGGTGCGCGAGATTTTGCCCGAAGCGCGGGTGCTGGTGCTCACCGCTTTCACCGACAAGGCCAAGGTTTTCGCCGCCCTCGAGGCCGGCGCGCACGGCTATCTGGTCAAGGCCGGCAGCGCGACGCGCCTGATGGAAACGCTGGAGGAAGTCCTCTCCGGCGGCACCCCGCTCGACCCCAAGATCGCGGGCATGATCCTGCAAACTTTCCGCCAGCTCAGCCCGATCCCCGACGCGGAATCCCTCTCCGGCCGGGAGTGCGAGGTGCTGCAACTCGCCGCCAAAGGCCTCACCCGCCAGGAAATCGCCGACGAACTCACCCTCAGCACGCACTCGGTCACCGAATACATCAAGCGCAGCTTCGACAAGCTGCACGTCCGCAACCTGCCGGCCGCCGTCAGCGAGGCGATCCGCCGCGGATTCCTGGATTTGTCCTGATCTCGGCATCCCTCGCGGGTCCCGGCGCTGTCCCACTTCTTAGGGACATGACAAAAACCAGGATTTCCCGCATCTTCTCATCCGTCGAGGGGAGAGGTCCCCGGTTTCATGAAGGGATTCATGACAAACATTAGGGGGCGCATGAGTGTGCGACCCCTTTTTGTTGCCCGGATTCCGGCAGGCTTCCGGAATTGCCAACGGCCGATCAAACGCCTATCCCTCCACCCGTGGAACCGATCACATTCAGGCCCCTCTACATGGAACGCGTCTGGGGCGGCCGCGAACTCGAACGCGTCTATCAACGCACCCTGCCCGATCCCGAAAAACCCTTCGGCGAGTCATGGGAAATCGTGGACCGCGAGAAGGAACAGTCGGTCGTCGATCAAGGCCCGTGGACCGGCAGCTCGCTGCATGAGCTGTGGACGAATCACCGCGAGGAAATTTTCGGCACCGGCTTTTTCGATCACCCGCGTTTCCCCATCCTGATCAAGGTGCTGGATGCCCGCGACGAGCTCTCTATCCAAGTCCATCCGCCCGCCCACCTTGCCGCCTCGCTCGGCGGCGAGCCCAAGACCGAAATGTGGTTCATCGCCGACTGCGATCCCGGCGCGAAACTCTACGTCGGCCTGAAAAACGGCGTCACCCGCGCCGACTTCGAGCAAGCCATCGCGGACGGCAGCGTCGCGGATTGCGTCCACGCCATCACCCCGAATCCCGGCGAGTCGATCTTCATCGCCTCCGGCCGCCTGCACGCCATCGGCGCGGGATTCCTGATCCATGAAATCCAACAGAACTCCGACACCACCTACCGCGTGTTCGATTGGAACCGCCTCGGTCTCGATGGCAAGCCGCGCGAGCTCCACGTTGCCGAGTCCCTCGCCAGCATCGATTTCACCGACTTCGAGCCGGCCATGGACACGCCCGTCGGCGACACGCTCGCCAGCTGCGAGTATTTCCAAGCCGACCGCAAATCCCTAGCAGCGGGGGAAACCATCGCCAATCCGCGCGACGACCGGTTTTCCATCCTCTCCATCGCCGATGGCCAACTGGAGAGTGAAGGCGGCCGCCGCTTTGGAAAAGGCAGCTTCATCCTGCTGCCCCGCGACGCCTCGCCGTTGAAGGCGCTGGAGAATTCCACCGTCCTGCAAATCACTCTGCCGCGGTGAAAAAACCGCGCTGGCCGGCTCCCGCGCACAAGTCGCTTGATTCCCTCCGCACGATTCTATTTCCTCGCGCCATGCGCATTCTCCTCACTACCTGCAGCTACCAAGACACTCCCGGCCCTCACCACCCACTGATGGAGTCCCAAGGCTGGGAAGTCGTCCGCGAACGCGGACCACTCACCGAAGCCCGCATGCTGGAGCTCGCCGGAGACTTCGACGCCTTCCTCTGCGGCGACGACGCCATCACCCGCGCCGTCATCGAGAAATCCCTGCCGCGCCTCAAGGTCATTTCCAAATACGGCATCGGCCTGGACAAGATCGACATCCCGGCCACCAAGGAGTTGAAAATCCCCGTGCTCTTCACCCCCGGCGTGAACCACACCACCGTAGCCGAGCACACCTTCGGCCTGCTCATCGGCATCACCAAGCACATCGTCACCACCGCCGCCGCCGCCCGCAAGGGCGAGTGGCTGCGCCTCACCGGCCATGAGATCGCGGAGAAAACCATGGGCATCATCGGCCTCGGCCGCATCGGCAAGGAAGTCGCCATCCGCGCCAAGGCCTTCGGCATGCCGATCATCGCATTCGACCCCTACTGGGATGAGAAATTCGCCGCCGAATACGGCGTGAAACGCTGCGCTTCGATGGACGAGGTGCTCACCCAGTCCGACGTCGTATCCCTGCATTGCAATCTATCCGATGAAACCCGTGGCATGATCCGCACCGAAAAAATCGCGGAAATGAAGGACGGCGTTGTCATTCTCAACTGCGCCCGCGGCGAAATCGTCGAGACCCCCGACATGGTCGCCGCTCTCCACAGCGGAAAAGTCGGCGGCTACGGTGCCGATGTCCTCGACATCGAACCCCCGCCCGCTGACCACCCGCTGCTCTCCGCGCCGAACTGCGTCATCACCCCGCACATCGGCTCGCGGACCTTTGAAAGCGTCCCGCGCCAGGCGATGAAATCGCTCACCAACCTGATCAACGCCCTCAAGGGCGAAGGCGAATGCAATTGCGCCAACGGCGTGATTTGAGCGCGTCTCCCAGCTCCTCAGCCTCCCCAGGCCAGCCGTTCCCATCGACCTCTTGAAGCGCCCGTTTGAAACCGGGAATCCAGAGACCTTCGCGAGCGATTTGCTCGCCATCGCGGGGATACTCCGCGCGGTCCAGGATTTCCTCCGCGATGTGGAAGCAGGCCCAGGCGCGCCATGACCGGATTTCCGCCTGCGGGCCGCTCATCCGGCTGGCGAGGTGTTGGAAATGACGGACCGGATTCCCCAGATAGCCGCCGTCTCCGGTAGACGCCATTTCGAGAATCCAGACCAGCGCGCGGTAGGGCGTCGGGTTGGTCCGCAGCACCGGGTCGCCGCCAGACAAGTCGGCCATCCAGGATTTATTGAGCTGGAGAATGGCTTGGGCGGGTTTCCCGACGCGCCACTGGGACTGCGCGAACCGCAGCGCGTCCAGATAGAACTTCGCGCCCTTCGCCTCGCCGTGGCGGCGGGTGAGCGAGAAATCATGAATTTCCGTCACTGCGGGCAGCCACGGGCAGGCGGGATTCAGAAAATTTGGAGGATGCGTGTCGATGCGACAAACGGGTAATTGAATTCCAGCCGAATCTCAACCTCTTCACGCTTGCATCTCATCTTGGATCGTCAATTCTCGCCGCCCCATGAGCAATCGTTTAGAAGGAAAAGTCCTCGTCGCACAAGGTGGCGGCCCCACTCCCGTAATCAACCAGAGCGTCGTCGGCGTGGCCTTGGAGGCCCGCAAGTTCAGCCAGGTAACCTCCATTTACGGCGCCGTCCACGGCGTCCGCGGGATCATCGATGAGAACTTCGTCGATCTCACCCGCGAGACCACCCACAACCTGGAGCAGGTCGCCGGCACGCCGTCGTCCGGACTGCTTTCCACCCGCGACAAGCCGGATGAAGATTACTGCGCCCGGATGTTCAAGGTGATGCAGGCGCACGACATCCGCTACTTTTTCTACGTCGGCGGCAACGACTCGTCCGACACCGTCCGCATCGTCAACGAGCAGGCCAAGGAGGCGAATTACGAACTGCGTGCGATCCACATCCCGAAGACGATCGACAACGACCTCGAGGAAAACGACCACTGCCCCGGCTTCGGCTCGGCGGCGCGCTTCGTGGCGCAGGCGTTCTCCGGCGTGAACCTCGACAACCGCGCGCTGCAAGGCGTTTACATCGGTGTCGTGATGGGCCGCCACGCGGGATTCCTCACCGCCGCCTCCTCGCTCGCGCAGAAGTATGTCGATGACGGCCCGCACCTGGTTTATGTGCCGGAGCGCCATTTCATCATGGAAAACTTCCTCGCCGACGTGGACCGCGTCTATCAAAAGCACGGCCTCTGCACCATCGCCGTTTCCGAAGGCATTTCCGATCCCGACGGCACCGCGATGATCACCAAGCTGCTCGGCACCGAGGAGCGCGATTCGCACGGCAACATCCAGCTCTCCGGCACCGGCGCGCTCGGCGACCTGCTTTCCAACGAGATCCGCAAAAGTCTGGGCATTAAGCGCGTGCGTTCCGATACTTTCGGTTACCTGCAACGTTCGTTCATGGGCATCCAGTCGGACCGCGACGCCCGCGAGGCCCGCGAAGTCGGCGAAAAAGCCGTGCAGTTCGCGATGTGGGACAACGTCGATGGTTCAGTGGTGATCCGCCGCCCGGTGCTCAACTACAGCGTGGACTACGAACTGGTGGACATCAAAAAAGTCGCCGGAAAAACCCGCCACATGCCTGATAGCTTCATCAACGCGGATGGCAACGGCGTGACCGAGGATTTCAAGAACTACTGCCGCCCGCTGCTGGGAACGCATATTCCGGAGCCGCACCGCCTGCGCGCGCCGAAGGTCGCGAAGATCCTCCACAAGTAAAACTGGAGCGCGAAATCTTCAGTCCATCTCGACGCGGTAGCGCGGGATGGACTTGTCGATTTCCATGCTCCAAGCATCGATTCCGCCGCGGAGGCCGTAAGTTTCATTCAATCCGTGGCCTCGGAACCACGCCACCTGGTCGAGCACGTTCTGCCCGCTGTGGTCGTATAGCAGAATCCGGGTTCCGGGATCTCCGGCGAAGAGCTGCTGTTGGAGTTCCTGGGTGAAAAACTCCGAACTGAAAATCACCACCGCCTCGTGCTCCTCGCGCGTGCGGAGGTCGATGAGACGCAGCCCGGAAATTTGTTCTTTCGCCACGGCCGGCTCCATCCACATCGCGGAATCGTGGACGTGGCTGGCGAGCAAATGCGCGAGCGCCTCGTCCGCCGGGATTTCCGAGCGGGCACAAAGTTCCGCGAGGGTTTCCTCGTTGGAAAACGCACAGCTCTGGCAGCCGCCGAGGTGGTAGCGCGCGAAAATGGCCCGCTTGGCGCCAGGCAGGGTTTCGAGAATCACGCCCATCGGCG
>JBFZFJ010000029.1:0-17087 GCA_041306405.1 Verrucomicrobiales bacterium
GGAGGAAGAAGCGGAGCTCCTCGCCAAAGAAGGCGAGCCGTGAGTTCCATCAGGTCCCAGCCAGGCAGCCGGGGCAGTTCTGGGCGAAATGGCCGGGGTGGATTTCGTCGAGCGGCGGGGAAGTTTCCGTCAGGCAGAGCTCGGGATTTCCGAGACGGTTCCGCTGTTGGAACGAGCAACCTGCGGCCGGACGCGAGAGGTCGGGAGGCAGGCCGGGGATGGTGTAAAGCAGCTCGCCTTTCGGGTGGCTCGCGGGAATCGACTTCAACAACGAGCGGGTGTAGGCGTGCAGCGGTTGGCGGAAAAGGTCGGATTTCCCGGCGCTTTCGACGATCCGGCCGGCATACATCACGTTGATGTGGTCGCACATTTCGGAGACGACCGCCAGATCGTGGGTGATGAAAACCACGGCGGTGCCGAGTTGTTTCTGGCGGTCGCGGATGAGGTCGAGGACTTGCTTTTGCACGGTCACGTCGAGCGCGGTCGTCGGCTCGTCGCAGATGAGGAGTTCGGGCCGGGTGATGAGGGCCATGGCGATCATCACGCGCTGGCGCATGCCGCCGGAAAACTCGTGCGGATAGGAATGGATGCGTTTTTCGGGGTCGGGAATGCCGACTTCCGCGAGCGCGTCGATGGCGCGGTGGAGCGCTTCCTTGCCAGTGCAGTTTTCGTGGAGCGCGAGCGGTTCGGTGAGTTGCGCGCTCACTTTCATGAACGGGTTGAGCGAGGTCATCGGGTCCTGGAAAATCATCGAGATCCGCTTGCCGCGGATTTTGCGGAGCTGTTTCTCGGGAATTTTAAGAAGATCGACGCCGTCGAAAACCGCCTGCCCGCCGTGGATCCGGCCGGGCGGCTGGGGGATCAGGCCGAGCAGGGAATAACAGGTAACCGATTTCCCCGAGCCGGACTCGCCGACGATGCCGAGCGTCTCTCCGGGCTCGACGCTGAACGAGACGTTCTCCACCGCATGCACGACGCCGTTGCGGGTGTGAAAGCGGGTGGTGAGATTTCTGACGTCGAGCAAGGGCATGACCCGCGGACTTTCGCCGCTGCGGGAAAAAGTGCAAGCGCGCGGGTCACGGCCGGATCAAGCGCTCCTCGATCCAGCGGCCGACGTCGGAAAAAGCGCCGTTTTCCAAGGGCCGGCCCATGCCGAGCGCCAGCACCGGAACTTGCTCGCGGGTGTGGTCGGTGCCCGGATGGTAGGGGTCGTTGCCGTGGTCGGCGGTGAGAATCACCAGATCGCCGGGGAGAATCCGCCCGGTGAATTTTCCTAACCACTGGTCGAACTCGCGCAAGCATTCGGCGTAGCCCTCCGGATCGCGGCGGTGGCCGTGGAGCGAATCGAAATCCACCAGGTTGGCGAAAATGAAGTGCGGCTCGCCGCGCGGCTCCTGCCAGAGGCGTTCGATCACCGCCATTCCGTCCGCGTTCGACTTCGTCGGATACGATTCGGAGATCCCCAAGCCGGCGAAGATGTCGGAAATTTTCCCCACGCCGATGGTCGTCACCCCCGCCGCTTGCAGCCGGTTCAGCACCGTCTCGCCCGGCATCAGCGAGTAGTCGTGGCGGTTTCCGGTGCGTTTGAAATCCGCCGCCGAGTCTCCCAGAAACGGCCGCGCGATCACCCGGCCGATGCGGATGCCGTGCTCATCCAGCAGCGCCCGCGCCGTTTCACAAAGCTGCCACAAGCGCTCCAGTCCGAAGGCTCCCTCGTGCGCCGCGATCTGCAGCACGCTGTCCGCGCTGGTGTAGAGGATCGGCTTGCCGGTCCGCAGGTGTTGCTCGCCCAGTCGCGTCAGGATTTCGGTGCCGGAGGCGGCGATGTTGCCGATGAATTCCACCCGGCCACGCTTTTCCAACTCCGCGACCAGTCCGGACGGAAACGACGCGAAGGTCGCGAAGGCCTCGTCCGGCCCGCCGCCCATCAGCTCCCAGTGCCCGGTCGTCGTGTCCTTGCCCGCCGACTTTTCAGTGAGCCGCGCCCAGGATGCGGCGGGATGGATTTCCACGTCATCGGGTAGATTCAGAATTTCATGGAGCCCGAGTCGCGCGAGATTGGGCAGCGCGAATCCCGGAATCCTCGCGAACAAATGCCCGAGCGTGTCGGCGCCCGCATCGCCGTATTCCGCCGCGTCCGGCGCGTTGCCGCAGCCCACCGAATCCAAGACGACGCACAGGACGCGCTTCATGCGCTGGGTGAGTAGCGGTTGAAAGTCGGCGGGCGCAGGAAGCCGATCAGCGTCTGCCCTGATTTTCTCGCGAACTCAACCGCCAGCGAGCTCGGCGCGGAAATGGCCGCCACCGCCGGAATCCGCGCGGCCAGCGCCTTTTGCATGATCTCGAATGACAACCTGCCGGAAACTAGCAGAAGCGTGGATTTCAGGTCGATGCCGTTGAGCAAGGCGTGGCCGATCACCTTGTCCACCGCGTTGTGGCGGCCGATATCCTCGCGGAGAACGAGCAGCTCGCCATCAGCGGAAAAAATCCCCGCCGCGTGCAGTCCGCCGGTGGATTCGAAGGTCGTCTGCGCCGCGCGGAGTTTCGCCGGCGCGGCGAGGAGAACGGCGTCGGAAATTTCGATCCCGCGCGCGATCGGCGGGAAGTCGGTGAAGATCGCCTCCAGCGTCGCCTTGCCACAAAGCCCGCAGGAGGAGCCGGTGAAGAGATGCCGCGTCAGCCGCCCGAGGTCCACTGCCACTCCGTCGGCGAGGAACACCAGCACCCGGTTTTCCTCGGGCCGCGGCTCGATTTTCCGCAACTGATCCACCGATGAAACGATGCCCTCCGTCACGAGAAAGCCCGCGGCCAGCTCCTCGTCGTGGCCGGGAGTCCGCATCACGACCGCCACCGGGTGGCCGTCGAGACGGATTTCCAACGGCTCTTCCACCGCCACTTGGTCGTCGATCACGACGGCTCCGCCGGGCCGGTGCTGGATCAGCGAAATCGTTTGCGAAGCTTGCATTTCCGCGAGCTTTGTTAGCCGAGCTTCGCCAGGATTGCGTTGAAGGTCGGGCTCGGGCGCAGCGCGGCGGAGGCCAGTTCGTCGGACGGCATGTAGTAGCCGCCAATGTCCACGGGCCTGCCTTGCACGGCGAGAAGCTCCTCAACGATTTTGGATTCGTTAGCGGCGAGTTCCGCGGCGATCGGCGCGAACAAGGCGCTGAGTCCGCTGTTCTTGTCCTGCGCGGCCAGAGCCTGCGCCCAGTAGAGCGTCAGGTAGAAATGGCTGCCGCGGTTGTCGATGCCGGGGACTTTGCGGGCCGGGGATTTGTCCTCGATGAGGAATTTCCCGGTCGCCTCGTCGAGCGTGTCGGCGAGGATCTTGGCGCGGGCGATGTGGAAGGTTTCGCTGAGATGCTCCAAGGAAACCGCGAGGGCGAGGAACTCGCCGAGGGAATCCCAGCGGAGGTAGTTTTCCTGGGTGAACTGCTCGACGTGCTTCGGCGCGGAACCGCCGGCACCGGTCTCGAACAGCCCGCCGCCGTTCATGAGCGGGACGATGGAAAGCATCTTCGCGCTGGTGCCGAGTTCGAGGATCGGGAACAGGTCGGTGAGGTAGTCGCGCAGGACGTTGCCGGTGACGGAAATGGTGTCCTTGCCGTCTTTGAGCCGTTCGAGGGTGAACTGGGTGGCTTCCGCGGGAGCGAGAATCCGGATGTCGAGGCCGCTGGTGTCGTGGTCGGCGAGATAGGTCTTCACCTTGCCGATGATCTGCGAGTCGTGCGCGCGGTTTTCGTCCAGCCAGAAAACGGCGGGAGTCTGCGAGGCGCGGGCGCGGGTGACGGCGAGCTTCACCCAGTCGCGGATCGGCGCGTCCTTGGCCTGGCAGGCGCGCCAGATGTCGCCGGCTTCGACGGCATGCTGAAGCAGGACCTGGCCCGCGGCATCGACGACGCGGACGGTGCCGGTGCCGGCGATTTCAAAGGTCTTGTCGTGCGAGCCGTATTCCTCGGCGGCCTGCGCCATGAGGCCGACGTTCGGCACGGTGCCCATGGTTCTCGGGTCGAAAGCGCCGTGCTTTTTGCAGAAGTCGATGGTGGTTTGATAGACGCCGGCGTAGCTGCTGTCCGGGATGACGGCGAGGGTGTCCTGAAGCTTGCCCTGGGCGTCCCACATCTTGCCCGAGGAGCGGATCATGGCGGGCATCGAGGCGTCCACGATGACGTCGCTCGGGACGTGGAGGTTGGTGATGCCCTTGTCGGAATTGACCATCGCGAGCGCCGGGCCGGTGGCGTAGGCGGCTTGGATGTCGGCCTCGATCTCCGCCTTTTGGTCGGCGGGGAGGGTTTGGATCTTACTAACCAGATCGCCGAAGCCGTTCCGCAGATCCACGCCGAGCGCGGAGAAGGTGGCGGCGTGTTTGGTGAGGAGGTCCTTGAAGAAGACCTCGACGGCGTGGCCGAAAATGATCGGGTCGGAGACCTTCATCATGGTGGCTTTCAGGTGGATGGAGAACAGGACGTCGTCTTGTTTCGCCTTGGCGATTTGCTGTCCGAGGAACTCGACGAGGGCGGCCTTGTTGAGGACGGTGGCGTCGATGATTTCGCCGGGAAGGAGCGCGGTCTTTTCCTTGAGGACAGTGGCCGTGCCGTCCGAGGCGACAAACTCGATTTTCACGGTGGTCGCCTCGGACACGGTGAGGGATTTCTCGTTCGAGTAGAAATCATTGCCGCCCATCGTGCCGACGCTGGTCTTGGAATCGGCGGACCAGGCACCCATCGAGTGCGGGTTTTTGCGGGCGTATTCCTTGACCGCCTTGGGCGCGCGGCGGTCGGAATTACCCTCGCGGAGGACGGGATTCACGGCGCTGCCCTTGATCTTGTCGTAGCGGGCGCGGGTTTCCTTCTCGGCATCGGTCTTCGGGTCGGCGGGGAAATCGGGGATGTTGTAGCCCTTGGCCTGGAGCTCGGCGATGGCTTCCTTGAGCTGGGGCACGGACGCGCTGATGTTCGGCAGTTTGATGATGTTCGCGTCCGGTTGGGTGGCGAGCGCGCCGAGTTCCGCCAAGGCGTCGGGGACTTTTTGATCCGGAGTGAGATTCTCCGGAAATTTGGAAAGAATGCGGCCGGCCAGCGAGATGTCCCGGGTTTCCACCGCGATGCCGGATGGCTTGGTGAACGCCTGGACGATCGGCAAAAAGGAATAAGTCGCGAGAGCCGGCGCTTCGTCGGTCTTGGTGTAAATGATGGTGGGGACCTGGGGCATGATTTGGCGGGATGAAATTTCGGGCAGACGCTAAGGGCATCCGCTAGCCGCGGTCAAAAGCAATTGCTTCGCCAATTCGCGGTAGAAACGCCAAGGGCGAAATCCTTCGCGTGCAGGCGCTTGTGAATAACTTGGGCAAAGTGCCGGAATCCGGCGAATCCAGCGGATTTCAGGGTTGGCTAGGGCGGGGATTCCTTGATTTTCTAATGAGGACCGGGCCCGCGACCCGCTTGGAGTTATCACCACTGATCCGGGGGCTTTAAACGATTGATGGATCCGGTGGCTGCTGAAAATGAACGGGATAGGGAGTTGTGAATCGCTTGCTCGCACTTGTTGCCAAGTTATTCACAAGGCGTTCTGCGCCTTCCGGACAAGAAATCCGCAAGATCCGCGGCGGTGAGCGAACTTCAAAAATTCCTTCAGCAATCCGATGTGAACAACTTGGGGAAAGCTTCCTGTTCCACGCCGCGCGTCGCGCTGAAAACCTAGGAAACGAGCCATTCGCATCGCGATTTGTGGAACAATCCGGCGGAGGCTGGCGCGTCATCCCGGAGCCGCGCCGCGATGAGAGGCCGCATCCGGGGTTTCTGCGGATTCTTTGCACTTTACCCTTGGGCGCGATCCCTTCAGACAAGGAGCCCCGCCGCATGAAAATCATGGGGCGGATCATTCAAATCATTCAAATCATTCAAATCATTCAAATCATCCATCATGGACATCCAAATCGCCACCCTTTGTGACTTCGCCGCCGACTACAACGGCAAGCTCGTCATTTCCGGAACCTTCGACACCCTTGCCGCCCGCGCCGTGCCTGTGGTGCACCCGTCGTGCGCCCTCGCCATGCGTTTCTGCTTCACTCCGGAAGACGCGGGCCGCCACAAGCTCTCGATCAACATCATCAACGAGGACGGCGAATCGCTCGACCCGAACAACATGCCGATCGAGCCTGAGTTCGAAGTCGCGCTGCCGAAGAACGTTCCTTTCCTCACCCGCAACATCGTCATGAACCTGCAAGGCCTCCGCTTCGAGGAAGCCGGCATCTACTCCATCGACATCGGTTGCGACGGCGAGATCCTCGTCCGCCTGCCACTCCGCATCGTCCAGGTCTCGCAAGGACCTAACGGCGAAACCCAAATCGGCTGATCCCCGGACCGGTTTTCATTCAGCGCGCCACGGGTCAGCCGACCTGCGGAGCGTTTTTCATTTTCCGCCGGGCGAACCATTTGCGGATTTCCTCGACCCACAGCACGCTGCTGGCCACCGCGCCGATGAGGAAAAAGTGAGTGGCCGAGATCGATACGGTGTGGAACAGTCGGTTCATCGGCGCGGTGTAAACCACGGCGAGCTGGAGCAGGTTCGCGAGCACCAGCCCGCCTAGCAGCCAGCGGTTACGGAGGAGGCCGAGCCGCAGCGCCGAGCGGGTGGCGCTCTCGCAGTTCAGCGCGTTGAACCACTGGCAGACGGCGAGCAGGGTGAAGGTCTCGGTTTGCACCACGGCGAAGGGCGCGCCGGTCGAGAGCCGCCAGATGAAGTAGCCCAACGTGGCGGCGGCGGAGGTGGGCACCATCACGGCCATGCGGCGCAAAATGGCGCGGGTGATGAGCGGCTCGCCGGTGCGGATGGGCTTGCGCGTCATTTCATCCCCCTCGGGCCCTTCCATCACGAGATTGATCGTGAGCGTGCCTTCGGTGATGAGGTTGATCCACAAGATCTGCACGGCGGCCAGCGGCAGCGGATAGCCGAATAACAGGGCGCCGAGCAGGACGATGACCTCGTCGAGCGAGGTCGCGAACAGGAACAGCAAGAGCTTCTGGATGTTGCTGTAAACGAGCCGCCCTTGCTCGACGGCGCTCACGATGGTGGCGAAATTATCATCCGTGATCATGATCTTGGCCGCCTCTTTCGCCACCTCGGTGCCGGTGATTCCCATGGCCACGCCCACATCCGCGCGGGCGAGCGCGGGCGCGTCGTTCACTCCGTCGCCGGTCATCGCCACGACGTGGTTCCGTGCTTGGAACGCTTCGACGATGCGGAGTTTCTGCGCGGGATGCACCCGCGCGAAAACCGCGATGTGGTCGAGGTTCGCCGCGAGGTTGTGCTCCGACATTTCCTGCAGCTCGCGCCCGTCCACCGCCCGGTCGTGCGCGTCCGCCATGCCGAGCATGCGGGCGATCGCCAGGCCGGTCGCCTTGTGGTCGCCCGTCACCATCACCGGTCGGATGCCAGCGGCACGGCATTCGGCGACGGCGGCTTTCACCTCCTCGCGCGGCGGGTCCATTTGCCCGACGAAGCCGAGGAAAACGGCCCGACCGCCGAACTGCTCAAAGCCCGCGTCCTCGTCAATCGTCGATGACTCGACCATCGCGACGGCCAGCAAGCGCAACGATTGATCCGCCATCTGCTCGGCGACTGACAGAAACTTCCGGCGCTTGCTTTCATTGAGCGGCCGCATCTCGTCGCCATGCCGGGCGTGACCGCAGAGCGGCATCAGCATCTCGGGCGCGCCTTTGATGAAAATCCGGTTAGGCCCGCGCTTGTGGCCGTGTTGGGTGGCCATAAGCTTGGCGTCGGGGTCGAATGGGATCTCCGCGCGGCGCGGCCATTCATGATGAAGCCGCGCGGGCTCGACGCAGCCCTTGAGCGCCACGGTGAGCAGCGCCGCTTCCGTGGGATCGCCTAACGCCCGCCAGCGGGACTCCTCGGAGGTAGGAGGCACGAGTTGGGAATCGTTGCACAGCACGCCGGCTTCCAGGATGAGGCGCAGCGCGGAATCTCCCGCGGGCGAGAGCTCTTTGCCATCGGAGACCAAGCTGCCCGCAGGCGTGTATCCGGAGCCGGAAACCTCGACCTCGCGGCCGTCCGGCAGCCAGAGCGCGGTGACGGTCATTTCGTTCTTGGTCAGCGTGCCGGTCTTGTCGGTGCAGATGATACTGGTGGCTCCGAGCGTCTCGACGGCCGCCAGCCTGCGCACGATGGCACCCTTCGCGGCGATGCGCTGCATGCCCACGGCCAGGCCGATCGTGAGCGCCACCGGCAGGCCTTCCGGCACCAGCGAGACGGTCTGGCTCATGGCGACCATTAGAATTTCCGTCAACGGCATCCCCCGCAGCATTCCGGCGACCATCACCAGCGCGAACAAGCCGACGGATGCCAGCACCAGCTGGCGGCCGAACTGGTCCATGCGGATTTCCAGCGGGGTTTTCGGCTCCTCGGCGGCGGTGGTGATGGTGGCGATTTTTCCCACTTCGGTGGCGAGTCCGGTCGCCACCACCAGTGCCTTGCCGCGCCCGGCGGTGATGTGGGTTTCGGAGAAAACCATGTTGCGGCGATCCGCTAGCAGCGTGTCTTCCGGCAAGGGGCCGGCGTGTTTCAGCACCGGCAGGGACTCGCCGGTGAGCGCGGCTTCGGACGCTTCGAGCGCGGCGGCTTCCAGCAGGCGCGCGTCCGCCCCCACCGCGTCTCCGGCTGCCAACACGATCACATCGCCCGGCACCAGGTCGCGCGCCTCGATCATCCGCGCCTCGCCATCCCGCAGGACGCGCACATGCAGTGAGGAAAGCCGCCGAAGCGATTCCATCGACCGCTCCGCCCGTCCTTCCTGAAACGCGCCGATCAGCGAATTGACGATGACGACCACGAGGATGACTCCCGCGTCCTCATGCTTGCCCAGCGCGAAGGCCAGCACGGCGGCGGCGAAGAGCACGTAAATCAACGGGCTGGTGAACTGCCGCAGAAACACGCGCCACCAGGATTCCCGCTCCTCTTCAGGCAGCGAATTCGCGCCATGCCGCGCGAGGCGCAGCGCGGACTCCTCGGAAGTCAGGCCCAGAGCCGGATCGCCGCCGATCTCGCGACAGGCGTCCGCAGCGGGCATCTGATGCCAGGCCAGGGTGGGGGAGTTCATCGTCCGCCATGCATCATCGCCGAATCTCCGGATGGATGCGAGGCCTGAGTTTGCTGACTGTGGCGTCGCTCTGTGAGCGACGCTACATGGCGTATCTTTGGCGGCCCCGTCTGAATGACAAATGCGCTGTGCTGCGCCATGAACTGGGATAGCTTCGCAAGACGCTGCCCGGAGTTCCCTCGGAGCGTCGAGATTGGGGCCAGTCAATCGGAAACGTTCGCGTGAAGTTTGCTGATGGGCACTCGGAGTTCTGGACACGGCTAGGCCGTTGCATCCATGTCCGACGATCAGATACCGGATTGGTCGGTTGGTCTCGCTACACCAGCCGGAACTCGTATGGGGAGCCAGTGAACAGCGTTCTCCGCGTGATGGTATCGACCAGTGAGTGGAGAGATTTTCAGGCCGGGCCGTTTATCGAGGACTGGCTATTTGTGGATCATGACGCAGCGGTCATCATTAGATCACGCGGGCGTCACGGGCCATCACACATTCACAAGTTTTCACTGAAGACTGGCAGACTCATCGATCATGCCAAGGGAAGTGGGAGATACGAAGACACTCCAGAATGGGCCAAGTGTGGCCCCCATGTCCTGGCGGCAGATGCGCGAGTAATACCGTCTCTATCGCAGCGGCTTTCCAGAGAGCAGCATCATGCGATCCGTGGCTTGGAATGGCAACAAGCCGGAGAACTCGGCGTAGAGATCGATGCTGTGGCCGACGTCGCACACCATGAGAAACGGCGGGCGGCCCTCGGCGACGGGGAGCGAGGTGATGTAGCCGCGGCCTTGGTGGAAGGCGCGCTCAAGGGCGCGGTCGAAGACGTAGAGGTTTTTCGCGGGATCGGCGGAGGTGGGATCGGGGCGCGGGACTTCGAGGATGTCGCAGAGTTCGGAGAGGAACATCTGGTAGTTCGCGCGCTCGGCGGCGCCGGAATTTTACCAGCGGGTGATGAAGGATTCGATGGCGTCCGGCGGCATGGACGGAGCCTAGCGGATGGAGGCGGCGGGGGAAGTTGAATGTGGAGTGACGTTGCGAAGGCCGAAGTGGTTGTTGAGAGTGCCGAAGTGGTTGTTGAGAGTGCCGAAGTGGTCGTTGCTAAGGGCTAAGCGACCATTGCTTAGGGTTAAATGCTCGTTGCTAAGGTCGAAGTGGTCATTGCTAAGGTCGAAGTGGTCATTGCTAAGGCCGACGCAGTCGTTGAGAGGGGAGGGGTAAGATTTCCAGAATTTCGCCACCCGCGCGGCGAAAGAACTCGATCCGGGCAAGCCGCTGCTGGTTTACTGCCGCAGCGGCCGCCGCAGCGCGGAAGCCGCCGCCGCCCTCGTCAAACTCGGATTCGCCGACGTCCGCAACTTGGAGGGCGGCATCCTCGCCTGGGGAAAAAGCCGGCAAGCCGATCGTCAAGCCCGAGTAATTCCATCCATTCCATGAAGTTTCCATTCCTGAAATCCAGCGCGCGCTGCTGGATCGCCGTCGTCTGCATCCTCGCCACGGGTTTCCCGTCCAGCGCCCACGCCCAGCTCGGTGCCTTGAAAAAGGCGGTGGCGGGTGAGGAACCCGCGAAAGCCGCCGCCCCCGAAAAACCCGAGGACGCCCGCAAACGCCTCGAACAATGGCATCAGGAAGCCCGCGACGCCCTCGCGAAATTGGACATGCCCGGTGCCGAGGCCGCGCTCCCCGCCGGCATCACCCCGGCGGAACTCGACGACCGCCGCCGCGATCTCGAACAGATGGCGCTCACCGCCACTCGCTCGATCAAAAATTTCACCGTCATCGCGGACGCCCGCAAGACGCTCGAAGCCTCCCGCGCCGAGGATACCGCATGGACCGGTTTCAAGGAATCTCCTCCCTACTCGCTGCTGATGATCGACGAGCTGCTCAACGAGCGCGACGCGGTCAAAGCGAAACTCACCTCCAACGAATCCTCGCTTTCCAACCTCGAAAGCATCCTTTCCAGCCCCGTCGGGGAAATCAAGGCCGCGGAAGAAGCGGTCAACGGGTGGATCGTGGCGGTGCAAAACGCCGGCGACGGCAAGACCGAGGCGGCCAAGTGGCGGCTTGAAGCCGCGCGCACCAAAGCCCGCCTGCTCGCCGCCCGCGCCGGCATGCTGCAGAACGCCCGCGGCAGCCTCAACGATCTCATCGCCGCCGCCAAAATCGACCTCGCCCTGCTCGACCGCAAGGTGAAGATCGCCCGCACCGACGCCAGCCTCAGCGAGGACGACATCGCGCGGATTTCGAAAATCTCCGACGAGCGGAAAAATGAAGCGCAGAAGGAAATCCGCGAGATTTCCAAAGGCCTCAAGGCGGCGACGACCACCCGTGCCCAGGCGCAGGCCGCCCACAACGCCCTTGTCGCAACGGCCCTCCCGGGCAAGGAGCCGGAAGGTTTGCAGCTCGCCAAGTTCCGCGTGGAAGTCGCTGAGAACCGCATCGACGGGATTCAGTCGATGATCGAGAGCCTTGAAACCCTCATCCAATTGGAAAACGTCGGCTGCAAGGCGCATCAGGACCGCAAGGTGCTGGTCAACGCCGCCAATCTCGAGGAGCGGACCAAGTTCCTTGGCTCGATCAAGCTGTCCCACGACCGCCTCAGCGCTTTGGAAAACGTGATCGGCAACGACATTTCCACCTGCGGCGCGGACCTCAGCAAACTCGAAGCCCGCGCCGCGTCGATTTCCTCGGACGATCCCCGCTACGCGCTGGTCAACCAACAGCGCGCCACCGCCAGCGAAAAACTCGCCATGCTCCAGCGCGTCGAGCAGGCGGTGGTCGCGCAACAGCGGCTGGTCAAACGTTGGATCGCCGAGCACTCACCCAAGCCCGGCGAGGCCAAACTTTTCAAGCGGATCTCCGCCATCAGCGGCACGGCTTGGGAAACCGTTAAAAAAATCTGGGCCTTCGAAGTGATGACGTTCGAGGAAAAGGTGGAGATCGACGGCGAGACGCTCACCGGCAAGATCCCGGTCACCCTCGGCATGTTGCTGCGGGCGTTGTTGTTTTTCCTCATCGGTTACTGGATCGCAGCGAGGATCGCTAACCGCATCCAGGCCGGCCTCGTCACCCGCGGCCACATCGCGGAAGCCCAAGCCAAGACGCTGCGCAACTGGGCGATGATCGTCGTCGGCGTGTTCCTCGCCATCGGCACGCTGGCGTTTTTGAAAATCCCGCTCACCGTCTTCGCCTTCTTCGGCGGCGCGCTCGCCATCGGTTTGGGTTTCGGCACCCAGACGCTGATCAAGAATTTCATCAGCGGCATCATCGTGCTGGCCGAGCGCAAGGTCCGCGTCGGCGACATCCTCGATGTGGACGGCATCATCGGCACGGTTGTCGAGGTCAACACCCGCTCATCAGTCATCCGCGGCGCGGACGATGTGGAGACGATGATTCCCAACTCGCTGTTTCTCGAAAACCGTGTGACTAACTGGACGCTCTCGAGCTCGAAAATGCGCCGCAGCCTCCGCGTCGGAGTCGCCTACGGCACTGAGCCGCAAACCGTGATGGAGATCCTCACCGAGTCCGCCGCGCGCCACGGATTGATCTGCAAGCATCCCGAGTCCTTCGCGATTTTCGAGGACTTCGGGGACAACGCGCTCGTTTTCAGCCTCTACTTCTGGATTGAGCTCGGCGGCAGCACCAGTCCCATGGTCGTCATCAGCGACCTGCGCCTGATGATCGAGAAGCGTTTCTCGGAAGCGGGAATCGGCATCCCGTTCCCGCAGCGCGAAATGCACCTCACCACCGACCAGCCGATCCAAGTGCAAGTTTCCAACCCGCCGGCATGAACGACGCCCACTGGATGAATCTCGCGCTGGAGGAGGCGCGCAAGGGAGTCGGCAAAACCGCGCCGAACCCGCCCGTCGGCGCGGTCATCGTGAAGAACGGCGAGCTGCTAGGAAAAGGCTGGCACCGCGCCGCCGGCCAGCCGCACGCCGAGCGCGAGGCGCTGGCGGACGCCGCCGGCAAAGACGTTCGCGGCGCGACGATTTACATCACGCTCGAACCCTGCTCCACCCACGGCCGCACGCCGCCGTGCACGCAGGGTTTGATAGACGCCGGAATCGCCCGCGTGGTTTACGCCGCCGTGGACCGGAATCCGGACCACGCCGGTCGCGCGGACGCCCTGTTGCAAGCCGCCGGCATCGAAGTGGTTTCCGGTGTCTGCCGCGAGGACGCGGAGAAACTCCTCCGGCCGTTTTTCAAAGTCCGCGACACGGGATTGCCATGGGTCATCTGGAAATCCGCGATGAGCCTCGACGGCCGCATCACCCGCCCGCCCGGCGAAGGCCAGTGGCTAACGGGCGAACTCGCCCGCGCCGACGTCCAGAAACTCCGCGCCACCGTGGACGCCATCCTCACCAGCGGCGAGACCGTCCGCCGCGACAAGCCCGCTCTAACTATCCGCGTCCCCGAGCTCCTCGCCGGACGCCAGCAACCGTGGCGCGTCGTCGTTTCAGGCCGCCCGGAAACCTTGTCGCTCGACGAATCGATGGAGCGCACCCTCATCCGCCCGCGCGGCGACCTCGCGGAAATCCTGCGCAACCTCGCAAGCGAGCAAGGCGTGCTCTCGCTGATGATCGAAGCCGGCGGCGTCTTTTCCGCCGCCATGTTCGAGGCCGGCCTGGTCGATGAAGTCGTCGTCTATTACGCGCCCATCCTCTGCGGCGGCCCCTCGCCCGGCCTCGCCGGAGCGGGCTTGCGCGAGTCGCTGCATTTGGAAGAAATCGATTTCCAACAGTTTGGAAATGATCTCCGGCTGCGCGGCATCGTAAGAACTTAGGGCGTTCACACGCAACTTAGGGCGTTCACACGCCGTGCAGCGCGCCGAGGATGCGGCGGGACTCGTCCTCGGTGAAGCGGGTGCCACGCCGCAGTTTGCTGGCGAGGGTGTGGGAATTCACCCCCGAGAGGCGGGCGAGTTTGGAGAGGTTGAGCAGTGGCGCGAGGCGGGAGATTTCCTCGGCGGCGAGGTCGGGCTCGGGAATGGGGTCGTTGTGCTTGGTGGCACTGGCCAACCAAGCTTCGGCTGCATCCTCGATCATAGCGGCGGCTTCGGGATAAGTGTCTCCATGGCTGATGCAGCCGGGAAGTGCGGGCACGTTGGCGATGTAAGCCTGGTCCTCCTCAGACCAGTGGATTTTGACGAGGTATTTCATGGGATGGTGGTTTAGCGGAGAAAGTCACGGATTTGGCTGACGTAGATCGGTTTGATGAGGTTACCATGTTTCGGCAGGGTAATCCGGCGGCCGTCCGGGTGGCGGTATACCTGATGGCTGCCGGTCCCGAGGTCCCAGACGAATCCGGCACGCTCAAGAACGGAAACGGCTTCGGCGAAGGTCACGTTGTGGACTTGGTCCGGGTTCATGATTTTCGCCTTCAGCTTCTCCGCCTTGCCCATGGGAAGAGATTGAACAAATTCTTGTGCGACGCAAGGGCGTTGAACAATTTTTTGTGCGGATCCAAGCTCCCGGTAATTTCGGTTGATCTTTTCGATTCCGACCATTCGATGGGGAGCACACCGCCCCGCATGTCCACGCCCGATTTCAAAGCCAAGCTCCGCGAGGTGCCCCACCAGCCCGGGGTTTACCTGATGAAGGATCGTCTCGGCCTGGTCATTTACGTCGGCAAGGCGCTCGATTTGAAACGCCGCGTCTCGTCGTATTTCATGGCCTCCCAGAAAATGCGGGCGGACGTGAAAACCCGCGCGCTGATCGACTCGATCCACGATTTCGAGTTCCACACCGTCCGCAACGAGGAGGAGTCGCTGGTGCTCGAGTCCAAGCTCATCAAGGACTACCTGCCGCGCTACAACATCGCCCTCCGCGACGACAAACGCTTTTACTTCGTCAAAATCCGGCTCGCCGAGCCCTGGCCGCGCTTCGTGACCACGCGGATGAAGAAGGACGACGGCTGCCGTTATTTCGGGCCGTTTCCGCATTCCAGCGCGCTGCTCGGCACGCTCGAATGGCTCAACCGCAGCTTCGGCCTGCGCGTCTGCCGCACGCACCAGCCCGGCGAGTCGGACTACAAACACTGCAACGCCGACGTCATCCGTAACTGCTCGGCTCCCTGCATCGGCCGCATCAGCCGCGAGGACTACTTCGCGAAAATCGAGGAGGCCTGCCGCGTGTTAGACGGCAAGGGCAAGCGCGAGGTTTTCGATGCCCTCCGCGAGGAAATGACCGCCGCCGCCGACCAGCTGGATTTCGAAAAAGCCGCCAAGTTCCGCGACATCCTCCAGAACCTCGAAAAAACCCTCCGCCCGTCCCGCCAGTTCAGCCGCGGCCTCGGCATCCAGACGACGGTCCGGCCCGCCGAGGATCTGGCGGAACTCGGCGAGGAGCTCCACCTCGCCGGACCGCCGCGCGTCATGGAGTGCTTCGACATCTCCAACGTCTCGTCCAACCACATCGTCGCCTCGATGGTGCGCTTCACCGACGGCAAGCCGGACAACAAGAACTACCGCCGCTACCGCATCCGCACGGTCGAGGGCCAGGACGACTTCGCCTCCATGGCGGAGGTCATCCGCCGCCGCTACTCGCGCATCCTGATGGAAAACAACGCCGCCAACCCCGACGCGGAATTCTCCCAGGAAAATCCAACAGACGCCCAGCGCCGCCTCGCCCGCGACGGCCGCGCGAAAATCGTCCTGCCGGACCTCGTCATCGTGGACGGCGGGAAAGGCCAGCTCGGAATGGCCGTTAGGGAGCTGCGGGCCCTCGGCTTGCACGACCTGCCGGTCGTCGGCCTCGCCAAGCAGCACGAGGAGATCTTCGTCCCCGGCCGCGGCGAATCCATCCGCATCCCGCATGACCGCGGCGCGCTCAAGCTGCTCCAGCGCATCCGCGACGAGGCCCACCGCTTCGCCAACGGCTACAACTCGCTGCTCTACCGCCGCCGGATGAAGGAGAGCCTGCTCGACGACTGCCCGGGCATGTCGGCTAACAAAAAGCGGCTCCTGTTGGAGAAATTCGGCAGTGTCGCCCGCCTGAAAAAGACCCCGGCCGGCGAGATCGCCAAGCTCCCCGGCATCTCCGAAAAAGCCGCCACCACGATCATCGAGTTCCTCAACCGTGACGGTTGAATCACTCGCAAGCTTTCCGCTCACACGGGGCCGCTGAGGAGATTGAGCATTTCGCCCCCGCAATGCGTGAATAAGGCCCGCCTCATTTACTGTTAGTCCGGAAAGGTTTTAGTTCTGCCGCAAGTCATTGTAAATCAATCGTCTTAACCGAATTCTTCAAGCCTGTTTTCGGTTATGTCAATCTCTCTCGGTTCCGTCGGAACTGTCCTGCCCTTACCGACTCGCTGTGGCTTGAAGCGGGCATCCTCCGGTGTCTCGTACTTTTCCAAAGCGGGCGCGACTTTCTTCAGGATCTCACCGAACGCCATGATACCGAAATTCTCCTGACCACCTTCTTCGAGAGCCTCAAGAGCAAGCGCCGCCTTGCCCCTGCTCACTGACATTCTTGCTCAAGTCCAGGCCCGCCTGCTGTGCCTGATGCACAACCTCATGACCCTCATGGAAGAGCTAATCTTCCCGGAATGCGGCATCCGCAATGAAACCGAAACCAAACGCAAAGGCAAAACACTCGCCAAGCGCGACGCGCAGTCCAGAAGCAATGGCGGCGGATTGACCGTTATCCAGCAATGCATCCAACGGCTCACCCAACGCATCGTGAAATTCATTCGCTGGTTGAAAAACCATCTGGACTCCAAGCGCCCCGCCACGTTACGCGCGGCGGTTTTCATTGGCGGTGCGTTATTGGGGAATCGGAGCCGCACGCCCGTGCTTTACATCGCTCAAAGTTGGGGTGGTCTCGAAAAGCATAAACCGCTGCTGGACAACATTTCACAATGGCCAGGAGCAACTTCGCCGAAGTTGCCGCCCGAGCCACCTAGAGATGAGACAGCAGGCGGCGGACCCGAGCAAAAACACTGCGCCGCTTAGCCCAAAATCATCCAACTTCGGTTT
>JBFZFJ010000030.1:0-4654 GCA_041306405.1 Verrucomicrobiales bacterium
CGCCACCACCCCCAGCACCTTCTCCCCCCCGCGCGTCAAAATTTCCACCCGCTGCGACAGCAGATTATGCTCCCACCACCCGCCGATCCCCAGAAACTGGATGAACCCGTCCGGCGTGATGTTCTGCACCAGGAAACCCACCTCATCCATGTGCCCCGCCACCAGCACCCGCGGCCCTTCGTCGCCCGTTTCACAAAAAACCGAGCCGTTCCGGTCCGCCGACAGCTCGCCGCACTCCCCCATCTCGTCCACGAAAATCGCCCTCACCTCATCCTCATGCCCCGAGACCGAATGAGCCTCCGTCAACTCCTGCAACAATGAAACCGCCTTGGTGCGCATGAGCGAAACCCTGCAAAAGCAAGGCACCGCTTCCAAGCATCAAGTTCGCGAGTTTCATCTCGATTCAAGCCACCTGCACCTGCTTGTCCACGTCTTCGCGGAGGTTCTCGATGATGAAATCCTGGCGGTCCGGCGTGTTCTTGCCCATGTAGAAGGCCAGCAGTTCCTTGACGCCCTTGCCTTCCTCAT
The DNA here is from genome assembly GCA_041306405.1 of Verrucomicrobiales bacterium. GTDB lineage: Bacteria > Verrucomicrobiota > Verrucomicrobiia > Verrucomicrobiales > Akkermansiaceae > Luteolibacter. Next base: position 529 of record JBFZFJ010000030.1, read on the forward strand.
ACCCGACGTGGTCGAGGCGCATGTCCGGGCCGATCATGAAGCTGAACTCGTCGGGCGAGATTTCACCGAGGCCCTTGAAGCGCGTGATCTCGGCGGCCTTGCCGAGTTTCGCCAGGGCTTTCTGGCGCTCGTTGTCGTCGTAACAGTAGATGGTTTCCTTCTTGTTGCGGACGCGGAAGAGTGGGGTTTGGAGAAGGTAGAGATGCCCGTCGCGGATCATTTCCGGGACGAACTGGAGGAAGAAGCTGAGCAATACCAAACGGCCTACGTCTCGAAAATTGCCGGTAGTCTGCCAAAGGACTGCATCCTCATCGCCAACCTATCCGGCCGCAGCGACAAGGACGTGGAACAAGCGTCGAAATATCTGCTCTAACCCGCACCACTCGTTCACTGATTGAGGCTCCGGACTGCTGGTCCAATCGAAACATCAGTCGGATTTACCGGTCTTCTTCGGCTTCTTCGGCTTCTTCGGCTTCTTCGCTGCGGTCTTCTTGAGATCCGCCTTGAGTGACCTCACTTGTTTCTTCGCCTGGCTCGCGGTTTTACGGGCCGCTTTAACCGCCTCCTTGGCTTGCTTGAAATCGGCTCTCGCCGCCTGCAACTGGGTTTGCTTTTCGTCAGCGGGTTGTTTTTCTGATAAATCATTCATAAGTTTGGTGGGTTAGGGTCCGTTTGGTCCGAAGTTGGCAGGACAAGCAAAATCTTGCTACAGCATTGTCACTCACGGATGAGATCCCAGACAATCTCTCAATTGTGACGATTCTCCGCACGAGGAAGATCGATCCGAAAAGCGGAATCTTGACAAAATGGCGAAAAATGAGCTGTGCCAACTTTCCGTGTGACAAGTCAGCCACACGTGTGACTTGTTTGTAACAGGATTTCCGTTGGGAGAAGCCAGCCGATTCATAGCTTGCCGATGCCTCTCAAACATCGGCAACCATGAAACAACGAAAACTCCAATTCCAGATCGCGGCCCTCTGCTTGGGCGGACTCGCGGCATCCACCCCGCTCACACAAGCGGACATCATTATCACCGAGGTCAACTCCAACGCCAACGGCGGCGACTTCTTCGAACTCCACAACACCGGAGCCTCCACCATGGACCTCACCGGATGGAAATGGGACGATGACTCCCTGACTCCCGCATCCGGCGCCACCTTCGGCAACATCTCGATTCCCGCAGGCGGCGTGCTCGTCGTGAGCAACGGAACCGCAGGAACCGAGGCCGCGTTCAAGACCGCTTGGAATCTCCGCGGCGATGTCACCGTAGTCGCCACCGGCGGACCCGGACTGGGCGGCAACGACGCCGTGATCCTTTTCGATACGGCTAACAACGTCATCGCGTCATTCAACTACAAGAGCGCCGCGTTCACCGCCAATTCCATCACGCTGCAACCCTTCGCCCGCCCCGGCGCAACCGCCCCGCTCGGCGGCCATGCCGGACCCTCCGCCGGTTCCGCCTTCGGGGATGCGGTTTCGGCCGTGTGGGACGGAGTTTCCACCGCCAGCCCGGTGTATGTCCCGCCAGCCGTCGGAAGCCTCAATGTCCGTTCGCAATCCGGATCCATCACGAGCATCGGCTCTCCCGGCACTAACGGACTTTTCCCGCTCGCCTACGTTCCTCCGACTCCCGCCGTCATCACTCCGGATGCCACGGTGGTTCCGGCGGGTGAACTCCGCATGCGGAAAATCTCATCGCTGAGCCTCTTCGGTTCGGAGATCTCTTCCTACGATGCGGCCAGCAAACGGATGTTCGTCACGTCCAACTTCGGTCTCCAGATCGTGGACGCTAGCAATCCCGCCTCGCCGCAGTTGCTCAGCATCGTGGATTTCAAAACTCCAGCGATCGGCCTCAACAGCAACGACGTCACCAGCGTGGATGTCTTCAACGGCAAGGTCGCCGTCGCCATCCCTAACACCACCAAGGACCTCCCTGGCCACGTCGTCTTCCTCAACGCCGCCGATGGTTCATTCATCAGCAAGGTGCAGGTCGGCGTGCTTCCCGACAGCCTCACCTTCACACCGGACGGCACCAAGGTGCTCACCGCCGACGAAGGCGAAATGCTCCCCCTCGGACTCGACCCGGCCCCCGGCTCGGTGAGCATCATTGATGTGTCCAACATCAACACTCCCGTCGCCACTGTCGTCGGTTTCACTTCATTCGATGCCAGCGCCGCCGCACTGAAAGCCGCGGGTGTCCGCATTTTCGAAGCCAGCCCGGGTGTGCTCAAGGCACCCTCCGTGGACTTCGAGCCGGAATACGTCGCCGTTTCAGCGGATGGCACCAAGGCCATGGTCACCCTGCAGGAAGCCAATGCGGTCGCCCTGTTGGACATCGCCTCCGCCACCTTCACCTCCATCGTTCCTCTAGGAGAAAAAGACTATAGCACTCTGCTAGCGGACTTCAGCGATGCTGACGGCGGAGCCAACCTTGCCACCGGCAGACCGGTCTTCGGTCTCTACATGCCGGACGCCATCACCTCCTTCAGCGCGGGTGGAAACACCTACTACATCACCGCCAACGAAGGGGATGACAGAAACGACTTCCTCACGGAAACCACCACCGTCTCCAACGCCGGCTACGTTCTGGATCCCACCGCGTTTCCAGCCGCCGCCGCTCTCAAGGCCAACACCAGCTTGGGCAAGCTCGTCGTTTCCAACGCACCCGGCCTGCGCGGTGACACCGATGGCGACGGCGACATCGACCGGATCCTCTCCTACGGCGGACGCTCGATTTCGATCCTCGATTCCACAGGAACACGCATCTATGACAGCGGTGATCTCCTCGATCAGAAACTGACCGCCATCGGCACGCCCTTCTTCGATGACGGTCGCAGCGATGCGAAGAGCATCGAACCCGAAGGCGTGACCACCGGCGAGATCGATGGCCGCACCTATGCCTTCGTCACCCTCGAACGCGCCCGCAGCGTGGCCGCCTTCGATGTCACCAATCCCGCCGCCGTCACCTACGCCGGAATGGCAGCCAACGCCACCGACGCAAACCCGGAAGGCATCACCTTCATCTCCAAAGCCGACTCCCCTAACGGCCAGCCGATGATCGCAGTGACCAACGAAACCAGCAACACGCTCACGTTCTACTCGGTGGCTCCCTACACGCTGCAAGTCCTCCACCTTGCCGATGCCGAGGCCGGATTGTTAGCCTCGCAGACCGCGCCCAATCTCGCCGCTCTGGTGGACGCCTTCGACGGCACCCATCCGAACACGCTGATCCTTGCCGGTGGTGACAACTTCATCCCGAGTCCCTTCCTGAACGCAGGAACGGACCCGGCGCTCAATGCGGTTCCTTCCATCGGAAAAACCGCCTTCGCCCGCCCGGACATCGCCATCCACAACGAAATCGGCGTGGAAGCCTCCGCCATCGGAAACCACGAATGGGACCTCGGCACCGCCGTCTTCACCGACGCGATCCGCCCGGACGCAGCTTGGATCGGAGCGCAGTTCCCCCACATCTCGCTGAACCTCGACTACTCTGCGGACAGCGCCGCTAACGGCCGTTTCGTCGATGTCCCGCTCAATGGAACCACCAGCCTGGTTCCCGAGTCCTCAGTGAACAAAAACAAGCTCGTCCCCACCGCCGTCATCACCAAGGGCGGCCAGAAAATCGGCCTTGTCGGCGTGACCACCCAGCTCATCGAAACCATCTCCTCACCGAGCGGAACCGAAATCAAAGGCTTCCCCACCGGCGCGGGACCGAATGGCGAGATGGACGACATGGACCTGCTCGCCTCGCAGATCCAGCCCTACATCAACGAACTCGCTGCGGAAGGAGTGAACAAAATCGTGCTGATGGCCCACCTCCAGCAGATCGCCAACGAGCAACTGCTCGCCACCAAACTCAGCGGCGTGGACATCATCCTCGCCGCCGGATCGAACACGCGCCTTGGCGATGTGGATGACGTGGCAGTCGCCTTCGCCGGTCATGCTGCGGATTTCGCAAACACCTACCCACTCGTCACCGCGGGCACGGACGGCAAGCCGACACTGATCGTCAACACCGACAACGAGTTCACCTATCTGGGCCGCCTTGTCGTGGACTTCGACGCCTTCGGCCAGATCATCACGCCGGAACTCGCGGACCGCGTTGCTGAAAACGGAGCCTATGCCT
>JBFZFJ010000031.1:0-9494 GCA_041306405.1 Verrucomicrobiales bacterium
GGTGGCTTGGGTAGCTCAACTTCGGGCAGGGGAGAAATGCTGTGGAGTGAGAGTGGGATGTCCGAAATCGCACCCTCTGAGAAAAGTAGCCGGCGTTTCTCGGGCTGAGGTAGATTTAAAAGTGGATCCTTCATCGGTAGCTTGCTGCGGGGGGCCTACGACCACTTCGGAAATGGGTCGGACATGCTTACCCAAGACGAGGGGCCACTGCGGAATTCATCATCGGTGAGCAACGCTTCATCGAGCATTTCCTCCAAACTCGCTTGATCCAAGCCTTGTCCGATCATGACGATTTCTTGGCGGCGATCGCCCCATGGATCGACCCAGGATCTCTCTAAGGCTTTGAGGGAATCTCCATCTGACGGGCGTTCCTCTTCAGGGAGAGCTGCCCAAAATTTTCCCGCACAGCTATTCCGTGCGATGGCTCCGGCTTGCGACCAGAAGCCCGCATGATCCGGACGAGTGGCGATCCAGAAGACACCCTTGGAGCGAATCACTCCCGGCCATTCATAGGACAGCAGGTCGTGGAAACGCGCGGGGTGAAATGGGCGGCGGCGCTGATAGATAAAGTTAGAAATTCCATATTCCTCCGTCTCCGGGGTGTGATGCACCAGCGAGTCGAGCCAGCCGGGGGATTTCTCCGCATCTGCCTGTGAGTAAAGTCCGGTGTTCAGGATCATCGCGGGAGACACTGCGCCGTCGGTGGTTTCGATGACTCGCGCCTTGGGATTGAGCGAGCGTACCATTCCAGAAACGGTGGCGAGTCCTGCTGCATCCACGCAGTCGGTCTTGTTGATGATGATGCAATTTGCGAACTCGATTTGATCGGTTAGCAAATCGACAAGCGTGCGTTCGTCACCTTCACCCACCTCTTGCTTGCGGTCCTTGAGCCGATCGTGACTGCAATAGTCGCGGAGGAAATTCGGTGCATCCACGACGGTGACCATGCAATCAATCTGCGCGAGGCTAGAAAGCGAGAAGCCCTGCTCGTCCTCGAAAGCGAAGGTTTCTGCGACGGGCATCGGCTCGGAGACTCCAGTGGACTCGATGAGCAGCGCATCGAAGCGACCTTCCTTGGCGAGGCGCGTCACTTCTACCATGAGATCCTCCCGCAGCGTGCAACAGATGCAGCCGTTGGACATTTCCACCATTCTTTCCTCGGTATGGGAAAGAGCCGCATCGCCCCGGCGGAGCGTTTCCGCATCCACGTTGACCTCGCTCATGTCATTGACGATGACGGCGACCTTGAGGCCCTCGCGGTTGCGGAGAATGTGATTGAGAAGCGTAGTTTTCCCAGCTCCGAGAAAGCCAGATAGAACGGTGACGGGTAGCATGGTGTTAGGAATTTAGAAGAGTTTTCGGACGGGGTGGGATACCTGCGGCGGCGAGGGTCCACCATTCCAGAGCGAGAGCGGGCGGCAGCCAGGGTTTGCCCTTTGGCAATTTCTTGATCGCGCGCCAGCAACCGGTCCGCCATGGATCGCCGAGGGTTTGAGAAACCCAAGTCTCGTAGGAAATCAACCAACGGAGAAAAGGTTGCAGCGCTTGCCAACGCTCTTCGATGGAGCCGGTTTCGCCGCGTTGTCGCCCTGGGACGGGAGGATGGGTTCCGTTCCAGAGATCCACGCGGGCGAGGTCACGGCAGAAAACGCTGCCCATGCCACCGAGCGGCGCGGTCCAAGAGGCGACTGCGCCGTGCAGTTCGATAGTCCCGTTTTCCCAAGGCATTTGGTAGCAACTCGTGCCAGTGAGACCTAACGAGGGGCTGCGATTTAGGCCGAAGCGCACCAAGGCATTTCCATCAGGATGCCGCACATCATGCCCCCAAAACACCATTTGCTGGGCAAGACCGCGAGCGGCATCACTCAGAATTAAAGGTGATGGGAGAATGGTCACAGGCACGCGGCTATTTTCAATAAACGCAAATTACTTGCAAGAAAATACTCTTGTAATTGCAATAACTTTGCGTTTCAAAAGCCTCGTTGCCGGCTCTTAACACGTACAAAATTAGAATAAGTGCTCATAATCGGACTGGTTCTGCCGGTTTCCGCCGCGATGTTTCGCACCTACGCCGGATGCCACATGGATAGTCGCGGTTGCGGAAATTCGACGCATTTCCCAAGCCCCAGAACTCCGTCCCAAAAACTTTGCGCCCCTCCGCGGCCTTTGCGCCTTTGCGGTAAACTCTTCCTCACCCATTCTCCCCGCATGTCCGCCCCGCTCAGCCACAAGAACCTCCCCGAAAACCCGACGCCGGACGACATCCTCAACGTTTTCCTCGAATACCTCACCGCCACCGGCACCGAGCCCTACGACCACCAGGAGGAGGCCATCCTCGAACTCTTCGCCGGCAACAACGTTATCCTCAACACCCCCACCGGCTCTGGGAAATCGTTGGTGGCCCTAGCCCTCCAGTTCAAATCCCTCTGCCAAGGCCGCCGCTCCTATTACACCGTCCCGATCAAGGCGCTCGCCAACGAGAAATTCCTCTCGCTCTGCCACGTTCTCGGCCCGGAAAACGTCGGCATGATCACCGGCGACGCCACCGTCAACCACGACGCCCCGGTCATCTGCTGCACCGCCGAGATCCTCGCCAACATCGCCCTCCGCGATGGCGCAAACGCCCCGGTGGACGACGTCATCATGGACGAGTTCCACTACTACTCCGACCACTCGCGCGGCGCCGCCTGGCAAATCCCGCTCCTGACATTGCCGCGCGCCCGCTTCCTGCTGATGTCCGCCACCCTCGGCGACTCGTCGTTTTTCTCCAAACAACTCACCGCGCTAACCGGCGCGCCCACCACCCTCGTCCAGTCCGACCAACGCCCGGTCCCGCTCGAATTCGAATACTCCACCACCCAGCTCCAGGAAAAAAGTCGCCGAACTCAACGAGCAGGGCCGCTCGCCCGTCTATCTCGTCCACTTCACCCAAAACGCCTGCGCCGACACCGCCCGCGACCTGCTCTCCACCAGCTTCTGCACCAAGGAGGAAAAACACGCCATCGCCCGTGTTTATCGATCCCTTGAAAAATCGACTTCATTTCTCGAGCTGGTGTGCTAATCTCTCCTCATGGATACAGCCACTCCAACTCAGGAATTGCCTATCGAAAAGCGCGTCGCCACGCTGGAACAGCAAATGGCCGACATCCTCCGCTCGCACCCGTTAGCTTCCCAGGCCTCTGAAAATGACTGGCTCAAAACCGTCGGCACTTGGCAAGACGACGCCTTTTCACGCGAAGCAGACCAACTCGGCGAAGCATGGCGGCAGAGCGTGAAGGACTGACCTGCCCATGTTCCTGCTCGATACCAATCACCTCAACTAACTTGCCTATCCCACTCCACTTGGCGACCGACTGCGCGGTCGCCTCCTGCAATCCGGGGCACAAGTATTCACCACGGTCATCACGCTGGAAGAAGAACTTCGCGGCGTGCCGGCCCGCACCAACCGCACCCTTGATCCGGACGAACGCATCCTCGCCTACCAAAAGCTCATCGAGCGCGTGAACTTTTTTGCCCGTTGGGTGGTTCTCTCCCTCGATGCCGAATCCACCGCCGCCTACACTCGCTTTCGCAGCCAAGGCATCCGCATCGGCACCATGGATTTGCGAATCGCCTGCATCGCCTTGGCCCACGACGCCACGCTCCTCACCCGCAACACCGTGGACTTCGCCCAAGTCCCCGGCCTGCGGTTTGAAAACTGGTTGGATTGAAATGCGCGGCATTTTTTCCCACCTCTTCTCTTCATTTCAGCGTTTCAGCTTTACCCAAAAACTCCTCCGCCACCGCGTCGGCATCCACCACGCCAGCCTCCTGCCGAAATACCGCTTGTTAGTGGAAAAACTCACCACCAGCGGCTTGCTCAAAGTCGCCTGCAGCACCGACGCCCTCGGCGTCTTCATTAGCACCTCCATGTAATACAAAATCAAGAATTTGTGAAACCGAGGATAAACTCCCATTTACGCGGCGGACGGGTAGGCCGGTTTCCGAATGATGGGTCAGTGGAGCATCCTTCATGCACTGGCTGACCTCGAAGCTGAGGGCTTCCGGGTTCGCATCCGTAGCAAGGTCTGACATTGATAGGATGACATGGCGGATGGAAGGAATTCAGCGCATGACTTTGAGATTCGCGGGCCACGGATCGGGTAATGCGCCGCCATTTTGCCAATGGGTGATTTCTTCATCCGTGCAGAAGCAGTCCATCAGCTCGCTGCCAAATATTTCCAAATCACTCGCGTGGCCGATGAGGGCGAGTTCGCAAGAGCGGTCGCCGAAGAGCGGGTGGAGCGCGGCGAGTTGTTTTTGAAGGTGGGCCTTTTCCTCCGCTAGCAGGCGGGTGTCGTTTTCGAGAACATGGGTGCGCCAGGTGGACAGGAATTCAAGACCCATCGCACCGCCTGCCTGATTCCATAACAAGCACTGACCGGGACGGCTTGCGAACCAGATGAAGCCCTTGCTGCGGAATAGCCCCACCCCGAGACGTTTCTGATAAAGATTATAGAAACGCTGCGGATGGAGCGGGCGGGGATCGCGAATGACAGTGCTGCCGATGTCGCTCTGGCGAGTTTCATGAGCATGGGGTTTCATTTCCCGGAGATAGGGTGGTGCTTGGAGAATGACCGAAGGCTCGATCATGCCATGGGCGCAGCCGACAAGCGTGGCTTCTGGGTTGATGGCTTGGATGGAGCGCAGTAGCGGTGCTAGCTGATCCTCGCGGATAATGTCGAGCTTGGTGATGACGATAACACTGGCGACGCGGAGTTGCTCGATCAACACACTCTCGGCGGTGATTGTATCCGGCGTGCGCGTAAGATGGGCTAACAGGCTCTGCCCTCCGTCGTAGTCATGCAGCAGCATCCGTGCATCGACAAGGGTGGCGACGGCGTGCAGCGTGCCGATTCCGCTAGATAGAATTTCACCGATGACGACGGGTGCCTCGGTGCTGCCGGAGGTCTCGATGATGAGATGCTCGATGCCGGATTTCTCCATGGTTTTCAGTGCTTCGAGAAACTCGCCTCGCCGCTCGCTGGAGATTGAACCGGCACGAATGCTGATGAGTGTGCCGTCTTTTTCGGAAACAAGATCGTCCATCCGCACCAGCTCGCCATCAACTTCTAACTGGCTAAGATCGTTGATGATGACGCCGATTCGTGAGGTATGTGAGTGATCGGCAATGAAGCGCCGGAGGAAGGTAGTTTTCCCCGCGCCTAGGAAGCCGGTGATGAGGGTGATGTGCATGTTAGCAAATGGCTTTCATGACCTCGGCATAGCGTCTTGCGCGGGCGTCCGGTGGGGCGGCTCCGCTCGGGATGGCGCAGGTGCAGTCGGTGCAGCAGTCGAGGTCTTCGTTGAGGAAGCCGTTGTCTTCGTAGGCGTCGAGCGGCATGGGATCGCCGCCGAGGTGCTTGGCGATTTCACTGGCGATGACGCCGAAGCGAGAGCGGAACTTATAGATGAAGCAAAATTTCGCGCCGCGGTGTTCGAGCAAGGGGCCGCTGTAGAAGAGGCCGGGGGTGATGGTGCTTTCGTCGGCTTCTTCTGTGAAAACGGGGCGGCCGTTCTTCAGCTCGAAGTGGTGAATGATCTGGGTGAGGCTGCCGAGAAATCCGGTGGCGAGGATTGGCTGGGTGGAAATGGTGAATGTGATGTTGTCCTTGTCGATGAGCACGTATTTTCCGCCCATTTCGAGGACTTGAGTGATGTCGGCATCGGCATAGAGGTGGAGCCGATCTGGATAGGCTTCGAGCGTGGCGCGGAGCCGGTCGCGGGTGCAGGGAGAAAGCGCTTTGCTGGGATCTGCGGAGTCTTCTTTCCACGGTTGGCCACGGGAAAGCAGGTGGACGGTTTTGCCGTTTTGCAGTAATTGAATGACGGCATCTACGCCGCTTTCGTAGCCGCCAATGACGGCGAACTCGTCGCCTTCCAGTTGGGTCCAATCGCTGATCTTGCTGTTGTGGATGCAGAGCTCTGCGCCGTCGAAGTCATCGTCGAGTGGGTAGAAAAATTCGCCTGCCGCCCAGATGACGTAGCGGGCCGTGAGAGTTTCTGCGGATGTTTCCACCTCGAAGTGGGTGCCATGGGGAGTGATTTTCCCGACTTGGATGCCCTCGCGGACGGGGAGTTCGTAGTGACTCACCACGCTGCGCAGGTAGGCGGCGTATTCCTTGCCGGTCGGGTGCTCACTACGGATGAAATCGGCGGGCGAGGTGTCGATGGTGATCGAATTGAGATCTGGCTGGCGGAAGGGATTGGAGTGAAACGACGGGGTAAGTAGCCGCATCTGTTTGGGCCAATTTTCAAATGACGCGCCGACCTGCCGCGATTCAAGAATGCAAATGCGGGTGATGCCGCACTCGATCAAGGGGAGCGCCACGCCCAGCCCGGCGGGGCCTGCACCGACGATGATGACGTCGAAATCGGCATCTGGAAGTGTGGACATGTTAGTGAAGAATGAGTGAAAGTAGGGCGGCGACGGCGAGCGATGTGGTGGCTTGTTTTCCGGCGAGTGAAAGCGCGGTGCGCCAGCCGAGTTCCTTGCGGATGGTCCACAGGGTGACGAGGCAGGCGGTCAGAGTCCCTGCTAGCCAGACGAGGGTGAAAACTTGGCCGGAGGTGAGTGCGGCGGCGAATGCGCCTTCGCCGTGATTGATGGTGAGCAGCCCGTCCTTGCGGAGGATGGAGAAGAGGATGGCGGGCGCGACTTCGCCGGGGAGGTGGAAAATTTTCAACGCGGGTGCGATCGTATTCGCCAGCCAGCCGAGCACGCCGGTGGTATCGAGCAAGGCGGCGACGATGCAGATGATGAGAAAAATCGGCATTGCTTGGAGGAGAAACTGCCGCAGCACCGCCTTCACCCGCCACCAGAGGGCGCGAGGTTTTGGGAAATGGAGGAAGGCGCGTTCACTCACGGGCAGGAGCTCAAACTTGGATTTTTTCCCATTCCAAATGCGGGTGTGAATCAGCCCGACGATGAATAGCAGTGCCAAATACGGCGCAAAAAGCCAGCCATGGCCACCCGCACCTAACACCGAGAGCGTCGCGCCGATCTGATAGCTGCACGCGCTGCCGAAGGCGATCATCGAGACGCAGGACTTCCGCGTGCAGCTCGAACACGCCCGGCTCTGATGCACGGCCACGACATTGCAACCGAAGCCACTGAGGATGGGCATGAGATCGCGGCCACTCAGGCTGAAGGGCCGCAGCAGTGGATCGAGGCTGCGCATGATCCGGTCTTGCAGTCCGATTTCCTCGCAAATGGCGGTGGAAAGGCCGATGAATAGCACCACGGGAAATGCCCAAAGAAATGAATACCAACCGAGCGTGAGAACGCCGTAGCCGCCAGTGAGTAAGTCGGCGGCAAGTGGACTGAGTCGGGCATTCAGCCACTTCGTGACAGGGCCGATGAAGGCTGTATCCGCGATGGGTTGCAGGAAGTCTGCGAGTTTAAAAGCCGCGATGACAGGAACAATCCAAAGCAAGGCGAGCACTAGCAAAGACAGCATAGGGCCGACTCCACGATGCTCGAACCAAGTCGCGGAGGGCACGAGTTTCCAAGGCGATTGCGGCGCAGCGGGCGTGGTGGTGATGGGCAAACTCGCCTCTTGGATCGCCGCGTGCAGTGCGGTCCGATTTGTAGCTGGTAGATCGCGGGCGTTCAACGCGACGACAGGCACGCCGAGCATTTTCTGATAGTGCGCAGCGAGGGTGGAAATTTTCGTTTCATCCTTATCGGTGAAAGTGACGGCCACTGCGAGACGCTGTGTGGAGGCATTGATTTCACGGAGCAGTCCTTCGATTTCCTGTTGGAGATTCGTGCCGCGGACGACGAGTAGGACCGTGTCGCTGAGTTGGATTTTTTCCAAAGCAAGGCGGGTGGTAACCGTGTCTGCCTTCAGTCTCATGCCGGGCGTGTCGATGATTTCACACCGGCATTCAGCGGAATAGCAGGAGCGGCAACTCACCGTGGAGCCACGGAAATTTGCCTCATGCCCTGTGGCCTCTCCGGTGAGGCGGCGGAAGAGCGCGGTCTTCCCGGCGGATTCGAAACCGGCAAGAACGATGCTGGGGGCTGAAGTAATCATTTGCAACGCTTGGCAAGGAAGTCGCCAATGTTAGAAACTCCGTTTGAAGTCGCTGTAGGTAATGACTGATAGATAAATGAAATGAGGGAGGCTTGGATTTTTGCCTCATCCATGCCGTTACCGATGAACATGGCGCAAGGTTCATCGCCCTCCTGCATGAAGGTTCTGATGATGCTGGGATTGCCCCACTCGTCGTCGGTGCGCTGGAAAAAGCAGGCGTCGTCGGTGGGATCGTCTAGCAGACGGACGAGACCCTTGATGCGCAAGACCTCGGGCGGGAAGGACAGTAGCCAGCGCACAAGGATGTCTTCACGCATGGGCGGTAGGTCGAAGCGTAGGGCGAGATGATGGTGGGCGTGGCCGATGGGTTCGACAGGATTTAGAGCGGCGGTGGATTCGCTGGAAATGGCGAGGAGTTCGGTGATGAACTCTGCGGGCGTGGTGCGGACGGCGTTTGGGTTGAGCGCGTGGAGGTCTGTGTTGACGCGGGCTTGTTGCTTGATGGATGCCTTCTCACTGCGGTTCGTGAAGAGGTGGCTGGCGGTGGCGGCTTGGGTGCGCTCGATTTTTTTGTCCCAAGAGAAAAACCGTTTTTGCCAGCGGGACTCGTTGACGATGGTAATCTGATAGACTGGGCCGAAGCGCCCGGCGAGAGCGATGTCCAGAGTGAGTAGCTCGATGAGCGGGAACGGATCGGTGGTTCCGTTAGCCTCAATGAAGACGATGGGTTCGAGGCTTTGAGGGATTTTCTCCAGGGCTTTGATCAGGCTGGTGGAGGAATCGCAACAGATACAGCCGCCGGAAATGGGACTCACGTCTGGCGCGACTTGCCGAAGCAGCGCGGAGTCCACTTCCGCATTCGAGAAATCGTTGAGAATGACGTAGGGCGGGCGTGGTGAGCCGACGAGCTGCGGGATGATTTCTCGAAGGAAAGTGGTTTTCCCTGCTCCGAGGTAGCCGGAAACGATGACGATGGGAATGAGTTCAGGCATGGGCGTGATCCCGAGTAAGGGGTGTGAGTGAGCATTCCTCGCCGAAAACGCTCATGGCCAGTGCGAGGATTCCCACCGGATCGAGATCGGGGCCGATGCAGATCCCAGTGGCAGGAACTTTTTGACTGATAGGAACTTCAAGCGGATCGCCCATCAGCTCTAGGCCCACTCGCTCAAATAGGCGGCGCACTCCGGGCTCACCGGCGACGGTGACGAGGGCCTTTGCACGGATGACGTCTGGCGGCAGAGCGGCGAGCCACGCCCACATGGACTCCCTTTTCACCGGAGTGGGCAGGAAAATCTGGCAGCCGGTGAATTCGTGGGCCAAGCGGCTGCCGCAGCGTCCCGGGCCTGGGAGTAGAGACTTGGTGCTTGTTTGTGAGCCACGCAAGAGCAGTCGCTGATCGCGAGCGAGGACTTGGGC
>JBFZFJ010000032.1:0-10708 GCA_041306405.1 Verrucomicrobiales bacterium
AGCCGTCGCTCTGAAGGATGCCTTCGTAGTCGGGTCCGAGCCACTCGCTGGCGTGCCGATGCTCGCGACTGGTCTGCCAGTCGAAGATGACGTCGCCGGTGAGGCCGCGGTAAACCCAGAAGTAGCCGTTGGAACTGCCGCCGGGGATGGTTCTGTCGAGATAGCGGATGAAGGTTCCGCCCTAACGTAGCGACTCGCGAGCATGCCCTGTTTCATGCGTCCGACCAGCAGGCCGCACTGGTCGGCGACTTTTGCGGCGGCATCACCCATGGTGTTGGGGCTGAGGTCCACGCCGTGACGCTGGAGGTTGAGGACGCGCTGGCGGTCGAACGGGAGATGATAGAGATATTGGAACTCAAGGAATGCCGGTGGTTGTTCCGGGTCCGGGAGATTCGCGCTGGCGCGGCCCCGCCAGTTCATGAGTGTCTGATAGGAGACACCGCGTTGGCGGCAGAATGAAGCGGCGCTGCCGTCGTGGTGTTCAAACTCCCGGAGGATGCGGGCCTTCTGTTTGTCGGTGTGGCGTGTGCGTGACATGCCGGGATCCTGGCGGGGCGCGCGCAATGACCGAGGTTTTTCAAACGGCGGACGCTCGGGGGCTTACGGATGATTGGCAAGGTGTGTCGCTGGAACCCGCAGACCGACCAGCTGGCCCGGTGGATGGGAGTGGCGCTGCTGCGGGCCCAGGAGGGCTTCCGGCGGGTCAGGGGACACAAGGAGCTGGGGCAACTGGCCACCGCGCTGGGAAGGGCCGGTTCCGCCGCCTCGTCGCTCCGCTCCTCGTCGGGCTGCTAGGAATTTGCTTTCTGCGGGAGCCCCCTGAAAGAGCCATTGGGGCGGACCGGAGGGCGGGGAAATGGGGGTTGGTTTTCATGGGATGTCTGCTGATGATTTCTGGTGGAAGCGTGATTTTTCGCGGCGGGCCATCCAGTCGCAGATGTCCGCCAGATCGGCGACCGGTGCCTGCGTGTAGGGCAGCAGCTGCTGATAGGGCGCGGGGCCGAATTCCGGGACGAGGCTCGTGATCGCGTGACCGCGTTGTTTTTGCGAGATCCAGATGGTATCCCACCAAGCTTCATGGGCGGCGAGATGGCGCGCCCATTCCGGCGCGCGCGGATCGGAAACCTGTGGCCCTTCCTCGTGACCCACGCGTGCATGCAGGTGATGGCAATGATCCGCGGCGAGTTGGATGATTTCCCCGCAGTCTTCCAGCAAGCGCTCGGCCACACAAACCCAGTGGCTGAAATCGCAGGTCAGCTTGAGATCAGGAAACAATTCCAGGATCGGCCGGGTGGTCCATGGGTTGCCGAAATACCGCAAGCGGTGCGTTTCATGGCAGATGGCCACGCCGAGGCTGCGTTCCATTTCAAGCACGGCACCGTAAAAATCCTCCGCTTGCGAAAGGCTCCAGGTGTCTGAACCGCTGTGCGCATTGAAAAACCACGGTTGGTGTTCCATGGAATCATCGATCTGCGATTTCAACGAATCCAGGTGTTCGCGCACGCTTCCGCCGGGAATGAAGTCACGGCTGAAAACCTGCGCAATCCATTTCCAACCGCTCGTTTTGAGGAAGCGCAACAATGCCTCGCGGTCAGGCGAGAGATGGAGACTTCCCTCCAAGGCCTCGTAGCCAACATCGCTCCAGCGGGCCAGATACGGTTCCAGGCCGTGTGTGTGATTGATGCCCCAAAGGTGCCGGACAAGGG
This sequence comes from Verrucomicrobiales bacterium, assembly GCA_041306405.1. GTDB lineage: Bacteria > Verrucomicrobiota > Verrucomicrobiia > Verrucomicrobiales > Akkermansiaceae > Luteolibacter. Next base: position 1,707 of record JBFZFJ010000032.1, read on the forward strand.
TGATATTCATAAGTTGGAAATGTGTGGAGTTCTAGAATTCATCGAAGGCGATCTGGCTGGCGGAGACGCCCAGGCCATCGAGCATCTTCGTGCAAGCCTTGATCATTGCGGGCGGCCCGCAAAGGTAGAATTCGATGGCAAGCGGGTTATCGTGGCTGGCGAGGTAATGATCGAACACGGTCTCGTGGATGAATCCGCTGTGGCCGCTCCATTCGTCCTCCGGCCATTGGAGGAAGTGGTGCACACACCAACGCCGGACGAAGAGCGGAAACTGCTCGAAAACGTGATGCCTCCTGAACTGGTGGCGAGGGTCCGGTCGGAAAGTTGACCGGTGAAAGGGGGCTGGGCCGGAGACGGCCCGGCCCTCAATCTTTTGGACGCGTCTAAATTTCCTTCAGCCGAAGAGACAATCGAGATCGACCAGGAGAGATTGGACGAAGTCATCGCCACGGAGTTCGCGGGACGTTTGGATTTTGTGGATCATACCGGCGTGGACCAGTGCGGGCGTTGCGCCTTCGAGTGCTTCGCGGAGTTTGACGGCTTGGAAGTGCCCGGATTTTTCGTCGATGCCGGGCAGGCCCAGGGTTTCCGCAAAGCGGGTGATGGTGGCGAAGAGAGGCATCCAATCGGCCCAGCGGGGAAAGGCGCTTTGGCTCTCCGCAGACGGAGGAAGCAGGAAGAGCCAGTCCGCGGCGCGGACGCGGAAGTGCTTCTCGCGACCGTGGCGGACGGAGAGGACCTGGCCGGATTCCTCCATTTCGTTGAGGATCTGCTGGATGGATTTGGAGAAATAGCCGGTGGAGCGCGCGATGGCGGCGGGGTGGCCGGATTCATGGGTCAAGAGCCAGGCCATGATCTCGGCGCGGGCGTTCACTCCTAACAGCGCGCGCAGGGTGAAGATCAGGTTTTCCCTGGCACGCGGAGGGGGCGGCTGGCTCATGCCGCGGAGTTCGAGTTTGCCACGCAGCAGCCCGTGTTTCGCGAATAAAGGATCGACCTCGCCGGACGGGGTGGCAGGTGAGCCGTTCTGGCGGATGAAGAGTGATTCGGGCTCGGCGGCATCCGCGTCTTGATCCGCAATGACGCGCCACTTGCGGTGGGAGACTTGTTGGCCGAGCAAATCGGCAATGGCGGCGAGCACGCGCGAATCCGCGACGCCGGGCCAGCTCCGGTGCAGGCCTTGGAGCCGCTGGAGGCTGATGCGGCGTCCGAACTTTACCAACCAGTCGATGGATTCATCCATCAGTCGGGAATCGTGACGTCCGAAGCGGGTGGTGGCGAGCAGCAGGGCCTCGGGATCGATGATCCGATCATCGCTGGGAAGCGGATATCCCGCCACACCGATGGACGACCATTGGTGCCAGAGCAGATCGACCATCCTCGTGTTGAGGTTGCTAAGGAAATTCTGGAATGAGGTCGGCATGGCCGAGTTCGCGGAGAAGGGTGGGGATTTTGGGATGCGCCGGGATTTCGTAAATGTTGCGCAACACCCAACGCAGGAGTTCTTCGGTCTCGAAGCGAGTGGGGCCGAGGCAGGCGAGGTCCTCGATGTCGCGACGCTGGTCGCGATCCAAGGCGGCGCTGAGTTTGAGCAGGATCAGGCCTTTGCGGCCGATGAAGCTGATTTTGAGATTCCGGCCGTATTCGCGGGTATCGAGTTCCTGCCAGAACCAAGATGGAAGCGTGGAGAGATCGAAGCCGTGGAGGGAGGCGGCACCGTTGAGCCAATCCGGATCTAGCCGAAGCTCTTCGGCCACCTTGGCGGCGGCGTGTTTCACCGCCTCCGGCAACGGGTAGGCGCTGACGATATTTCCCTCCCATTCCCGTAGCGCCATCACGTCCACATCCTTGGTCTGGCGGGTACTGAGGGTTGCACCAGCAGGGCGCTACCGCCGCCGACAACCAGCCAAACAAGGGCTGACTGTTGCTCACCCAGAAATTCGTCGAGAAGTTCAAGGGCGGTGATGAGTTTGGTTTCGTTCATCGAGAAGAGTGTTTAAACGTCCATTCAGAGAGTTTCAACCCTATTTTTTCAAACCCTTGCCGCTCGCATCAACCATGGGAACTCATCAGCCATGTCTGGTCGCGCTCCCCGCAATGGAGCGTTGCAGCGAGCGTGCCCTATGTTCTTCATCCCGCCTCCAGTCACCGTCGCCGCCTACGGCCTGCTGTGGTTCTCCTCGCTGTTAGCCCGCGCGGAGAACCAGCCCCTCACCTTCCTGCGCCCGCCGAAATGGCGCAAAGACCACCGCGAAACCGGCCGCCTTCCATCCACCGGCGACCTGCTCCGGTTGTTGCGCGCGGAAATCTGGGACCGCGCGCCAATCGATGGGTCACGTTGTTTCCCTGATTTGGCATCACTCCCGGCTGAGACAGCCGGGACATCTTCCACAAAGAAAGCCCGGCCGTGTGTGGCCGGGCTTTTTGGTGGCTGGGAGCCGGGATTATTTCATCTCGTCTTCCTCGTCCACGGTGTGGGTGAGGATGAACTGGAGGTCGTCGAGGCCGAGGTTGGAGGCGAAGCCTTCATCGCCGAGCACGTTGGTGACGAGCTGGGTTTTCTGGTGCTGGAGGATGCGGATCTTTTCCTCCACGGTGTCGCGGGTGAGCAGTCGGTAGGCGATGACCTTGTTCTTCTGGCCGATCCGGTGGGTCCGGTCGATGGCTTGGTTTTCGACGGCGGGGTTCCACCATGGATCGTAGAGGATGACATACGACGCCGAGGTGAGGTTGAGGCCGGCGCCACCCGCCTTGAGCGAGAGCATGAAGACGGAAGGGTCCTTGGTGGTCTGGAATTTTTCGATCTCGCCCTTCCGGTCCTTGGTCTGGCCGGTGAGGTAGTTGTAGGGGCGGTTGTTGAGTTCGAGGCGCGCCTTGATGAGGTCGAGCATGGAAACGAACTGCGAGAAGACGAGGACCTTGTGGCCTTCCTCGTGTAGCTGGTCCAACAGGTAGAACAGCGACTCCATTTTCGCGGACTCTTCCTTGAGGTATTTCGGATCGATGAGGCCGGGGTGGCAGCAGATTTGCCGCAGGCGCATCAGGCCTTGGAGGATGGCGAAGGAGTTTTTCTTCACCGCCTCGTCGGAATCGAGTCCTAGCAGCGCTTTTTGGATGCGCTTGAGTTCGTTTTTGTAGAGCTCGAGCTGAATGCCTTCCATCTTCGAATAGACTTCCTCTTCGGTCCGCGGCGGCAGGTCCTGGGCGACCTGCAGCTTGGTGCGGCGGAGCAGGAACGGACGCAGTCGCGAGGCGAGGCGGCTCTGGCTGAGCGGGTCCTTGCGCTTGTCGAAGCGTTTCTTGAAATACGCGCGGCTGCCGAGCACGCCGGGCATGGCGAAGGCCATCAGCGACCACATGTCGAGCAGGCGGTTTTCGATGGGCGTTCCAGTGAGGACCAGGCGGTTCTGGGAGTCGAGCTCGCGGGCGCACTTGGCGGCCTTGGAGTCGGGGTTCTTGATTTGCTGGCCTTCGTCAAGGATGGTGGTGAGCCACTTGATGCCGTTGAGTTCCTCGCCGCAGACGCGGAGCTGGGCGTAGTTGAGGACGAGGATGTCGATGTTGTTCTGGATGTGCGGAACATCGATGTCGTCGCGGTTCTTGAGAATCTTGACCTTGAGCTGCGGGGTGAATTTCCCGGCTTCGCTGAACCAGACGTCGAGCACGGACTTGGGACAGACGACGAGAGCGGGCTTTTTCATGCCGCCGGTCTTGCGGTGTTCCTCGAACAGCCAGAGCAGATAGGTGAGCGACTGGATGGTTTTGCCAAGGCCCATGTCGTCGGCGAGGATGCCGCCGAAGTTGTTGACGCAGAGGTAGGCGAGGAACTTGAAGCCATCCACCTGATAGGGGCGGAGGGTGGCGTTGAGGCCGTCCGGCAGGTCGGGGTTGACCTCGAGCTGGATGTCGTTGGCGCGGTTCTTGATGCGCTCCCAAGCTTTCGGATCGAAGACCTCGGCGGCCTTGGGATCGGAGAGCTGCAGGGCGTGCATGCGGTGGGTCTCGCCGGAGAGGTCGAAGGGATCGAGGCCGAGGCGGGTGACGGCTTCGCGTTGGTCGGCGTCGAGCTTGATTTCGAGGCGCATCCAGGTGCCGTCGTCCATGCGGACGTAGCCACCGCGGGCGGCGACAAGCTGGCGGATCTGGGCTTTGGAGAGATTCGCGCCCTGCACGTCGATGACGATGCGGAGGTCGAACCAGTCGATGTCCTGGCCGATGACTTCGAAGCGGACGGCCGCGGTGACAGGATCGGCGAGGATGGATTTGAGGCGGAGATCGATGTCGAGCTCGATGTTTTCGGGCATCGCCTTGATCCATTCCGCGAATTTCTCGGGGAATTGCTTGGTGATGCGGGATTTGAAGGAAAGTAGCTTTTCGTCGTAGCTGAGGCCCATTTCGTCGAGGATGGCGGGGACGGGATAGAGGTCCTCACGGGCGAAGCGCAGGAGCTGCTTGCCTTTGACCGGCTGTTGTTCGGCAAGTTCCCAGCCTTCCTTGACGAGGCGCTCGGTGCGGCGGCCCTTGGTCTCGATGGCGGTGACGTCGATGACGAGGTGCTCGGTCTCGGCGGCGGTGAGACCGGCGATGAGCTTCATTTCGAACTTCGGCTTGAGCTCGAGATCGTTGACGCGCTTCTTGAGCGACTCCGGCAGCGCGGCACCGATCTTGCGGAGGAACTCGACGCCTTCGAGCGAGTCGATGACGCGCGTCGGAATCAGATAGCGCGGCATCACGTCGGTTTCCTCAAGCCAGCGTGGCGGGCCGGGGAAGACGGTTTCGTCGGATTGATAGAGTTCCTTGCGGCCGGGAAGGAGGCGCACGGAGTGGGAGACGTTCTCACCGGCGGCGGTGACGAGCTGGAGAGCGAAGCTCTTCGGGTCGTAAGGCTCGTCCTCGCAGACCCAGGAAAGCGGTTCTTCGGAGACTTTGAATTCCCGTTCGTCGAGGTTGACGATGTAGCCGCTGAGGGCGGGCTGGCGGAAAACGCGGTTCATGAACCGGCAGGATTCCTCCTGGTCGAAGTCGAGCGTGGTGTCGCCGTATTTGCGATAAAACGCGAGGTAGTGCTCCCAGAGCGTCTGGCTGGAAGCATCCATCAGCAGGGCGGCTTCGTGGTGGAGATTGACGTAGTTCTCGATGTCGTTCTTTTCGCGAAGCTGGATCCAGACGCCGGCTTTGGCCTCTCTCACTTCGAGGCGGGCCTCGTTGATGGTGGCGACCAGCCGGAAGCCGACCGTGAGCGGAGCGTCCTGCGGCGGGCGCTCGTTGACAAGCTCGATGCGCTCATACCAGGAGGCGACTTCGCGCTCCTGTTCCCAGTCGGCCATTTTCTTCTGCACGTGACCGAGATCGGTGATCACGCTCATGAACTCGGGGTAGGGGAGCTTCTTCTTGTAGAAGGCGTAGGCGATGTAATTCCAGAACTCCAGGATATCGCCCGGCGGGATCGGCCAGAGTTCGAGCGGCTCGTAGGTGGTGATTTCCCAGCGCGGGGTGATCCGGACCATGTCGTGGTCGTGGAGCTCGCCCTCGATCACGTAGCGGCGGTAGCGTTTTTCGATTTTGGTGACGAAATCCGCTTCTTTGTCATCGAGTTCGCGACCGAGTTTTTCCTCGATGATGTCGAGCACCGGCGTGTCGTCGAATTCATTGGGCGATTCCGGCAGGTCCTCGCCGCGGTGCATGCGCTCCATCATGGTGGCATACTGGCAGGCACCGGCGATCAGCTCGTTCTCGGCGGTGCAGGAGCCGAACCAACGGTTGCCCTGGAGGCGGAGGCTGGTGCGGAAAGTGCCGGTTTCGTCCTCGACGCGGCCTTGGATGAAGAGGTGGTTTCCGAAAATCTGGGTGACGGCGCCGTCTTTTTGGAGCATTTCCCCCCGCTTTCTGGCATCCTCTGGAAAACTGTTGAGGAAATTTAGGGTGGCTCTGTCTGGATTCATCTCGTGTGAAGTTGGAAAAATTGCCCGGAAATTTTGGCGCGAAGGTATTTCTCCACGCCACGCAACGCCGGGCTGCGAGAGTAATCCACGAAAACGGGGGGACGCAATAAAAACCTTATAACCGCATTTGCTCGCCGCATAAGTGCATAAGAAGACCGCTAAATCGAGAATTCGGCCGATGGACGCTCTGGATCTGCCGCGGCTTTCAGCGCTTCCTGACGACCGCCCGGAAGCTGATGCCAAGCCCGCCAACCACGAACAACGCCGGGAACCAGATCGAGTAGCCCGGCGCGAGCGAATCCGGCTTCAAGACCACGAACTCGGGGTTCGCGGGATCGACCCGGCAAGTCGTCGTTTTCCCGACCGGGTATTCCGAGACCCGCTGATCCGCGAGCTCGCGCTTGGAGGACCACGGACTGCCGCGCAGGGTCAAGTGGTCGCCGGTGCGGGCCACGCCTTTCCATTCGTAGCCGAAACTCAGATCCTGGCGGAATTCCGCAGGCGAATTTTCATCATGCCGCCGTTCCTCCACTTCCGAGGTGATGATCACGCAGGCGACTTCCGGCCAGCTTCGCATTTCGCGCGCCCTGAGGAAACTTCGCGCCATCAGCCAGACGAAAAGCCCGCCGAGCAGGGCGATCACCAAGCCGAGGATCGCCAGATACCAACGTCCCGCGCGGCTGTTTGGGGCGGCGGTCTTGGTGGATCGGGAGGAATCGTGCTGCACGCCGGAAGCTATGCGGTAGATGCCGCCGGGATGCCATCCGAAATCCTCCGCGGCCGAGTTCCTTGGGCGGGTGAAATTTTTCCTGCCGTTCTGCGGGTTTCGGGGTTTATGTAGGCCATGCGTCGCCGCCACCTGATTTTGATCCTCGGTTTCGCGGCCACCGCGATGCTTGGATATTGGCTGGCGGGCACCGCAGTCCCTGTGCAGGCCGCGCGGGAGGCCGTTCCGGAATCGCATGCCGGACCCAGACGGACGTTCATCGCCGATGAGCCGGCTCCCCGATTCCGCCGCGGCGAGCGGCTTCCGGCATCCCGCCGCGATGACGCGGCGGTGGATATCGGCGCGCTGCCGGGGCAGCGGATCGTGGTTTTCAAGAATCAGGCCGCGCTGGACAATTTCCTGAAGCGGGCAGGGGACAAGGTCCGTCTGATGGGCCGCCTCGACGCGCTCAACGCGCTGCGCATCGGGTTTTCCGATGCCGCTGATTTGGATTGGCTGCTCGATGGCGAGGCCGAGGCTTCGTTCGTTTTTCCCGTGGACATTCCCAGCCCCGGCGAGGGAACCGCGCAAGCGGGAGCGGTGGCTTTGGGCGACGGCTTGCTCGACTGGCTCGGCATCACGGGCGACAATTCCACCTGGGGCAGCGGCGTCCGGATCGCGGTTTTGGACACCGGCGTGGTTTCCAGTTCCGCTTTTGGCAGCAAGATTTCCTGGATCAATTTGGTCGATCTCCCCGCCGATCTCTCCAAGCAGAACGGCCACGGGACCGCTGTGGCATCCATGATCATCGGGCAAAACGCGCTGACTCCGGGCGTCGCGCCCGGCGCGGAAATCATTTCAATCCGCATCGCCGACGACTTCGGCCAGTCGGATAGCTTCTTGCTAGCCAAAGGCATCGTCGCGGCGGTCGATGCGGGGGTGCGCCTGATCAACATCTCGATGGCCAGCTTCGGCGACAGCGCGCTGGTTAGGAACGCCATCGAGTATGCGCGGGCGGCCGGCTCGCTGATCGTGGCGGCTGCGGGAAACAACGGGATCGACCGGGTGTCCTATCCGGCCGCGAACGACGGCGTGATCGCGGTGGGCGCCGTGGATGCTTTGGGAAATCACCTGGATTTCTCCAACACCGGCAGCCAAATCGACATCTCGGCAGCGGGTTTCGGCGTGAACGCGGCGTGGACCGGCGACCAGGCCGCGAGCGTTAGCGGAACCTCGTTCAGCAGCCCGATCGTGCTGGGCGCGATCGCCGCCGTGAAGAGCTGGCCGGGGAACGAGAAGCTGTCGATGCAGCAAGCGGCGGACGTGGCTTTTTCCTATCTGAATGACGGCGGCGAGGCCGGCGCAGACGCCGCGTTGGGTGCGGGCATGGTTGACTTGGGGCGTGTTTTAAACGGGAAAACTCCCGGCATTTACGACGCGGCCCTGGCCTCGCAGCGAATCCTCGCGCCAAGTCCCGGTTATCCATACGGCCACGTCGAGGTGCTGGTGCAAAACCGGGGCACCGAAACCCTGATCAACACCGCGGTCCGGATTTCCACGCCGGGCGGTGTGGTGGATTCCAACATCACTGCGCTCGCCGTCGGTGCGGTCCAAGTCGTCCGCGTTCCGGTCTCGCAACAGGCGGCCGCGAGCATCCGCTTCGAATCCAAGGTTAGTCTATCCGGCGGCCGCACGGACGCGAAGCCTTCCAACGACTGGCGTGTTGAAACTTATGTTCCGGCTGGCAGCAAGTAGCATCTTCTTCGCGCTCTGCGTGTCGGCGCTGGCGGACTTCGCAGCACCGGTCCCGGCGAACCAGCTTGTCGTCGCCGGCAATGCCTGCGGTCCCACCGCGCTGTTGAACGCGTTCCGCTTCGGCAATCCGGACTGGCAGCGCGCGTCTAACGCCATCGTGGGCGACACCGACAAACAGCGCATTTACACCATCATCCGCGAGAGCGGCATGCGCCCGTCCAACTCGATCAAGGGCCGCCCGCGCTGGTCGCGAAAAGGCGTGAACATCGCCGATCTCCACGACATCGCCAACGAACTCACGCGCGGCCGCTTCCTGCCGCTGATGAGCCAGGAGGTCCTGTTTCTCAAGCCGGGCGAGACTCAGGAAAAACTTCTTCGCCGCGTCCACGGGCGATTCGCCACCTCACTCGCCAAAGGCCTGCCGCCCGTCATCAGCCTCCGCCGCTATGCGTTGCGCCGCCAGGATGGAGGTCCTCCGGCATGGGTCGTGCTCGACGCCCACTTCGTCACTCTCACCGTAGCTCCGCGGAAGCTCGAAAAGAACGCCCGCTCGTTCCCGGTGAGTTACATCGATCCCTGGGGCGGGAAAATCTGCCAGG
>JBFZFJ010000033.1:0-16772 GCA_041306405.1 Verrucomicrobiales bacterium
CCCCCCCCCCGCCGCTCACTCAGATCATGCCTTCCACGAGTTTTTCCAGCTTCACGATGTCCGCCGAGAAGGCGCGGATGCCGTGGGCGGTTTTCTCGGTGGCCATGGCGTCTTCGTTGAGCATGAAACGGAAGTCGCTCTCGTTGAGGCTGAGCTTTTTGAAATCGCTGGCGGCGGCTTCCGCAGCGGTGAGGCGGGCGGTGATCGGCTCGTCGGAGGCTTGCAGCTCGGCGAGCAGGCCGGGGCTGATGGTGAGCAGGTCGCAGCCGGCGAGCGCGAGGATTTCCCCCTTGTTGCGGAACGAGGCGCCCATGACTTCGGTCTTATAACCGAATTTCTTGTAGTAGTTGTAAATGGCGCGGACGGAAATGACTCCGGGATCCTCGTCGCCTTGGAAATCCTTGCCGGTGGCGGCCTTGTGCCAGTCGAGGATGCGGCCGACGAATGGCGAGATGAGCTGCACGCCGGCTTCGGCGCAGGCGACGGCCTGGGCGAAGGAGAACAGCAGCGTGAGATTGCAGTGAATGCCTTCCTTTTCAAGCGACTCCGCGGCCTTGATGCCTTCCCAGGTGGAGGCGATCTTAATCAGGATGCGGTCGCGCGAATGGCCTTCCTTCTCGTAAGCGGCGATGAGTTGGTGCGCCTTGGCGATGGTCGCGGCGGTGTCGAAGGAGAGCCGGGCATCGACCTCGGTGGAGACGCGGCCGGGGACGATCTTGAGAATTTCCAAGCCGAACAAAATCAGGATGCGGTCGAGAATCGCCTCGGTCAGCGCCGGACCGGTGACGCCGGTGGCTTTCACCTCGCTGACGGCCTGCTCGACGAGGTGGCGGTATTCCGGCTTGGCCGCGGCCTGGAGAATGAGCGACGGATTGGTTGTCGCGTCCTGCGGCTTGTAGGTTGTCATCGACTCGAAGTCCCCGGTATCGGCGACGACGGTCGTAAACTGCTTCAATTGATCGAGTTGGTTCATGCTCATGCGGGTCTCGGCTTAGCCACGCGTCCCCGGATTGGGAAGATGAAATGCGCGCGCCCGGCGCATCCCGGCATGAATTTCACTTCAACCGGTGATGAAAGTGCTTGAAGGCAAACGCGCCTGCCACGGCACCGAGCGCGTCGGCCAGCCAGTCGTAAGGATCGTTCCCGCTGCGGCCTGGCGTGAAGGTCTGATGATACTCGTCGAGTCCGCCGATCAGTGCGATGGCGAGGATCGTGGTCGGTAGAATCGCCTTCCAATCCGGCTGGTCCGGCCGCAGCCGGAAAAGCCAGGCGCTCAACAATCCGCCGCCGAAGAAGAAATAACCGAAGTGCACGACCTTGTCGAAATGATCGATCGGCGGAGCAAATCCCCCCTGACCCGGAAACGAGGAAAAAGTCCACAATACGGCGAACCAGAGCAGGAACGCGCTAAGCCAGAATTTCGGATTCCGAGGAAGCCGCGCCATCGTCAGAGCTTGCGCATCTCGTCCTCAAGCCGCTCCGCCAGCCACTGCTTCATCATCGACTGATAGTTGAGGAAGCGGCCGCGGGCGATGCGCTTGATGCGCGAAAGCATCCGCGGATCGAATCGCAGGGTGATGGTGGTGGATTCGCGCGAGTCAGCCTCGCGGACGGAGGTGGCCATCAGCCGACCGTCCAGCTCGTGGGTTTCCCAGTAACGGGCTTCGGCTGCCTCGTCGGCAAACTCGGGGATTTCAGTCCAGCGGGTGACGGCTTGCATGGGATAAAAAGGAATCAGCGGAATTCCGCGTATTTGCGATCGTAGAATTTCTGTTCGGCTTCCGACATCTCGCGGGCCGCAAAGACGCGGGCGGATTTGCCGTCCGTGCTGAACGATAGAAACAGATACCGGTCCGCCACTGTGCGACCGAGCGCGTAGTAGCGGGTAGCGCCGTCGGAGCGCTCGTTGTCTGGCAGGAAACGCACGGCAAAAGGATCCTCGAAAGCTTCTTCAAGCTCACGCGGTTTGATGTTTCGAAGGTCGAATTGAACGTCGATAAGGTCGAGTTCCATGACGGGAGTCTGCGGATGAGTCGGGAAAGCGCAACAAAGACTTTGCCAAAGTCAGAGCGTGTGGCCCATCCGCGTGCGCTTGGTTTCGAGGTATTTCTCGTTGTGCGGATTTGACGGCAAACTGATGGGAAGCTGCTCGACGATTTCCAGCCCGTAGCCTTCGAGGCCGATGACTTTTTTCGGGTTGTTGGTCAGCAGACGCATCTTGCGCACACCGAGATCGTAGAGGATTTGTGCGCCCATGCCGTAGTCGCGGAGGTCCGAGCCGTAGCCGAGTTTTTCATTCGCTTCGATGGTGTCTAGCCCTTCTTCCTGGAGCTTGTAGGCGTGGATTTTCGCCGGCAGGCCGATCCCCCGCCCCTCCTGGCGGAGGTAGAGCAGCACGCCGCCTTCCTTGGAAATATGCTCCAGCGCGGCCGCCAGCTGGCCGCCGCAATCGCAGCGCTGGGACTGGAAAACATCGCCGGTCAGGCACTCCGAGTGGACCCGCACGAGTGTCGGTTTCTCCGGATCGATGACACCCCGGCTCATGGCGAGGTGGTGGCTGGCATCGGTGGAAATCCGGTAGAGATGGCAGTCGAACTCGCCGAAATCCGTCGGCATCTTCACCGTCTGCTCGCGGACCACGAGTTTCTCGGAGCGCCTGCGGTATTCGATGAGCTGGGCGATGGTGCAGGCCTTGAGGCCGTGGCGTTTCTGATAGTCGCCGAGCTGGCCGACGCGGGCCATCGTGCCGTCGTCGTTCATGATCTCGCAAATGACCGCCGCCTTCGGCAGTCCGGCGAGCCCGGCGAGATCGAGCGCCGCCTCGGTGTGTCCGGTGCGGCGGAGCACCCCGTCCACCACGGCTTGCAGCGGGAAGACGTGGCCGGGGCGGACGAAGGCATCCGGCCCCGCATTCGGGTCGGCCAGCAGCTGGATGGTCAGCGCGCGGTCGGCCGCGGAAATCCCGGTGGTGATGCCCTCGGCCGCATCGACGCTCACGGTGAACGCGGTTTTATGGCCCTCCCGGTTGCGGCGGGTCATTTGCGGCAGTTCCAGCTCTTCCGCCCGCTCGGCGGTGACCGGCGCGCAGATCAATCCCCGCGCGTGAATGGCCATGAAATTGACCATTTCCGGCGTGCACAGCGATGCGGCTCCGACCAGGTCCGCTTCATTTTCGCGGGACGGATCATCGGCGACGATCACCAGGCGGCCGGCGGCGATTTCCGCGATGATTTCAGGAATGGGGCTGAACGTGAGAGACGGGTCTGACATGATGGATTGGAAAAAAAACGGCGGCTAGTTGAGTGACGGATCATCCGGAGCCTCGGCGAGGATGCGGTGGAGTGGGGAAAGATGGCGCAGCAGCTCGGACCACAAATTGCGGTCGTGCTCGTGGCCCAGCAGGTCCGGTTGTGGGCGGGTGGCGATCCACGAACTGCGGCGGAGTTCGTTCTCCAGCTGCCCGGCGGACCAGCCCGAGTAGCCAATGAAGGCCCGCACGATCCGCCCCGGCCGGTGGGCATGGCTCACGGCCTGCGCGGCGGAAATCCGCAGCGCCCAGCGCAGGCCGAGTTTCTTGCTCCACCAGAACGAGGAGAACGTCAGCTGGTCCGGCGCGACCGGCCCGCCCGCGTGCACCGCGAGCTGCCGCAGCGGCGCGAAATCCTCGCCTTGCAGCAAGTCGCCGACGATTCTCCCCGTCGGGTGATTCAGGATCAGGCCGAAAGCGCCCTCATCCGATTTGTGCTCCGCCAGCAGGATCACCGAGCGATGAAAAGTGCAGTTCCGCAACGACGGATCCGCCAAAAGCAGCTGCCCTTGGAGCTGGATCGGGTGATTGGGATTGAACGGATCGTCGGCCACGGGCGGATCCTAATGCCAGCACCGGCGTTCGCCAACCGCGGATTGCGGAAGATTTTTACTCCGGGTCTGCGGTTTGGTGATAGCAATCCGGCCCTGCCGACGTATTTTTCAATCCGGCCCTGCCGACGTATTTTTTAATCGTATGATGTTCCGCCCACACCGCCTTTGCCCAATCTTTATGCTCGCTTCCCTCGCGGGAGCGGCTGAGCGCGTGGAGTTCAACCGCGACATCCGGCCCATCCTCACCAAGCATTGCACCGCCTGCCATGGCGGAGTGAAGGAGGCGGGGGGGATTTCATTCATCTATCGGGAAAAGGCGCTGCTCAAAGGAAAGTCCGGGGAGCACCCCATCGTCCCCGGCAAGCCCGCAGAGTCCGAGATGCTGCGCCGTATCCGCAGCAGCGACCCGGACGAAGTCATGCCGCAGCCGAAGCACGGGCCGCCGTTAGCCGCCGCCGAAATCGCCCTCATTGAACGCTGGGTTTCCGACGGCGCGGACTGGCAGGACCACTGGGCGTTCGTCCCGCCCAAGCAAACGCCGGTGGCGAAAGTTTCCGATGAAAAATGGCCGGCCGCGCCGCTCGACCGTTTCATCCTGCAACGCCTCGACCGGGAAAACCTCAAGCCGTCTCCCGAAGCCAGCCTTGCCGAATGGCTGCGCCGGGTGAGCTTCGATCTCACCGGCCTGCCGCCGGCCGAGGAAGATTTGGCGCGCTTGGGAAATGACCGGGCCGCAGCGGTGGATCGCTTGTTAGCATCCCCGCGCTTTGGCGAGCGCTGGGCGGCGGTGTGGCTCGACCTCGCCCGCTACTCGGACACCTACGGATTTGAAAAAGACCCGCACCGCGACGTCTGGCCCTTCCGCGACTGGGTGATCCGCGCGTTCAACGCGGACATGCCGTATGACCAATTCACCATCGAGCAACTCGCCGGCGACCTGCTGCCTAACGCCACTCCCGACCAGCGCCTGGCGACTGCGTTCCACCGCAACACCCAGACCAACACCGAGGGCGGCACCGATGACGAGGAGTTCCGCGTGGCCGCCGTGATCGACCGCGTCAGCACCACCTGGACCACCTGGCAGGCGACGACCTTCGGCTGCGTGCAATGCCACTCGCATCCTTACGACCCCATCGGGCACGACGAGTTTTACAAGTTCACCGCCTTCTTCAACAGCACCGCGGATTTCGACCAGGACGACGATTTCCCGCGCATGAAAGTGCCGACGGATCCCGCCAAGTCCGCCGAGGCCTCGGCTTTGGAAATCGACATCCAAATCCTCCGCGAGCAGCTCAACCGGGCCGGCCACGACCTGGCGGAATCCACCGCCGACTGGAAACCCGTCACGCCCGACACCCTCGCTCCAAGCCATGGAAAACTGGCGATTTCTGACGACGGCACGATCCGCAGCGAAGGCACCTTGCCGAAAGGAAATATCCACAAGGTGTCCGGTCCGGCACCGGCGTTCAGCGCCTTGCGCCTGAAAATCCTGCCGGAAAAAGACGACCCGAAAAAATGGCCCGAGCGCGGCTCTCTGGTCACGAAGTTCGAGGTGAACCTGATCGATCCAGCCGGAGCGGTCACGCCCGTCGCGATGAAGGAGGTTTTTGTCGATCATCTGGGCGATCCCGTCGAGCCCGAACCCGGCGGCAATGTCGGCGGTTTCCCGAAACTCGAAGGCCCGCGCTGGTTCGTCTTCGTCCCCGGCAAAGTGGTGAATCCCGGTCCCGGCGCGCGACTGGAAATCTCGATGACCCAGAATGGCGCAACCACGGGCTCTCAAGCCACCCCGGTCCGGCGCTTTGCCGTGGATGTTTCCAACAGCCCTGAATGGACGACGCTGGTGGACGACCCGCAGCGCGCCGCCATCTGGAAATCCCGCGACGAGATCGCCAGGCAATACAAAGCCATCGAGGGCAAGATGGTTCCTGTCATGCTCGAGCGCCCCGCCCGCGAGACCCGCGTCTTCGCCCGCGGCAACCGCTTGTCCAAGGAAGACGTGGTGACGACCGGCGTGCCGGAATTGCTGGCTAACAACACCACGAAGGACGGCATGAGCCGCCTCGACATGGCGCGCTGGATCGCCAGCCCGCAAAACCCGCTCACCGCCCGCGTGATGGTGAACCGGCTGTGGGGCGAGCTTTTCGGCACCGGCATCGTGCAGACCGCGGAGGACTTCGGCACTTCCGGCACGCCGCCGAGCCATCCGGAACTGTTGGATCATCTTGCACTTCGCTTTCAAGGCGATTTCAAATGGTCGGTGAAATCCATGCTCCGTGAAATCGTGCTGTCCTCGACCTACCGCCAGACCCACCGCGCGTCGAAAGAACTCGTGGAGAACGACCCCGCCAACCGCCTGCTGGCCCGCGGCCCTCGCAACCGGCTTGCCGCCGAGATGGTGCGCGACCAGGCGCTCGCCGTCGCCGGATTGCTCTCGCCGAAAATGCACGGTCCGCCCGTCTATCCGCCGCAACCCGACGGAGTGTGGAACTCGGTTTACAGCGGCGCGACTTGGAAGGAATCGACCGGCGAGGACCGCTACCGCCGGGGGCTTTACACCTACTCCAAGCGAACCAGCGGATTTCCGGGATTTCTCACTTTCGACGCGCCGAGCCGCGACCTGTGCAGCGCACGCCGGCTGGTGAGCAACACGCCGTTGCAGGCGCTGGTCACCCTCAACGATCCCGCCCACATCGAGGCCGCCCAGGGATTCGCCAAACGCATGACCGCGCACTCGGCGGACCTTCCGGGCCAGCTCGCGTTCGGCATCCTGCTCGCCACCCAGCAAGTCGCCTCGCCCGCGATGCTCGACGAACTCGCCGCCCTCCACGTCGACTGCGTTTCCGACTATCAGAAAGATCCCGCCGGATCCGCCAAGCTCGCGGAAACACCGGATGCCGCCGCACTCGTGCTCGTGGCCAACACGATTCTCAACCTGGACTCCGCTCTCACCCGATGAACCCCGAACAATTCGCCCGGCTCCAGCACTCGCAACTGGAACATCTGACCCGCCGCCACTTCCTCGCGAAATGCAGCACCGGCCTCGGCGCGATGTGGCTCGCAAGCGCGACCGGCCGCGCGTGGGGCGCGTCAGGCGCCTTGCAAAAAGACCCGGCCAATCCGCTCGCACCCGCGATGCCGCACTTCGCCGCCAAGGCGAAGCGCGTCATCTATCTGCACATGGCCGGCGCGCCCTCGCAGCACGAGCTCTTCGATTACAAGCCCGAGCTGCTCAAGCTCAACGGCAAGGAATGCCCGAAGGAATTCCTCGAAGGCAAGCAGTTCGCCTTCATCCAGGGCGTGCCGAAAATGCTCGGCCCGCAGTTCGAATTCAAGCAGCACGGCCAGTCCGGCGCATGGGTTTCCGACCGCATGCCGCACTTTTCCTCGGTGGTCGATGACGTGTGCTTCATCAAGTCGATGCACACCGACCAGTTCAACCACGGCCCCGCGCAACTGCTCGTCCACACCGGCTCCCAGAATCTAGGCGCGCCGTCCATCGGCTCGTGGGCAACTTACGGACTCGGCTCGGAAAACCAGAATCTGCCCGGATTCATCGTCCTCACCTCCGGCGGTAAAAATCCCGACGCCGGCAAATCCGTCTGGGGCGCGGGCTACCTGCCGTCCGTCTATCAGGGCGTGCAATGCCGATCCCAGGGCGAGCCGGTGCTCTATCTGGACGACCCCGCCGGCATCTCGCGCGGCCTCCGCCGCCGCTCGCTCGACACACTCGACCGACTCAACCAGAAAATCGCCGAGGACGTCGGCGATCCCGAGACCGTCACCCGCATCGCCCAATACGAGATGGCCTACCGGATGCAGACGCACGCCACCGACGCCTTCGACCTGAAGCAGGAAAACGCGGCCACCCACGAGCTTTACGGCACCGAGCCCGGCAAGGAATCCTTCGCCAACAACTGCTTGTTAGCCCGCCGCCTCGCCGAGCGCGGCGTTCGTTACATCCAGCTCTTCCACTGGGGTTGGGACTCGCACGGCGCCAGCGCGAGCGAGGCGCTCAACAGCGGCTTCACCGAGCGCTGCAAGGAGGTGGACCAACCGATGACCGCGCTGCTGAAGGATCTCAAACAGCGCGGCCTGTTGGAAGACACCCTCGTCGTCTGGGGCGGCGAGTTCGGCCGCACGCCGATGCAGGAAAACCGCGGCGGAAATGAAATGGCCTTCGTCGGCCGCGACCACAACCCTGGCGCCTTCACCATCTGGATGGCCGGCGGCGGGGTGAAGCCGGGCGTTTCCTACGGCGAGACCGATCCCATCGGCTACGAGGCCATGACCGACAAGGTTTCCGTCCACGACCTCCACGCGACCATGATGCACCTCATGGGCTTTGATCACGAGAAGCTGACGTTTCCCTCACAGGGCGTCCCCCAACGCCTGACGAACATCACCAAGCCGGGGAGCAAGGTCGTCAAAGGCATCCTCGCGTGAGCCACGCCACCGGCGCGCGGCCTCAACATGACGAGTGGATATCGATGTTAGTCAGGCGTTGGATGCGCCAAAGGAGTGGCCGAGCCGGTTGGCGCGACATCTTTCGCGATTTCCATGGTTAGTATAGCAGGACTCTTGCGTTTTGCAACGGTCCGCCCCGAGCTGGGCTTCGGGCATGCTGCCGTCGGCGCGCCTTGCGACGAAACGTCAGCAGCGTCTCAGAGCCGCATCGGGCAATCTCATCCGCTCATCAAGTCGGTTTTTCGGTTGCGCGCTGATTTTGCGGATCAGCGGGAGACGTGCATCAGGATGATTTTGTTTCTCGGGATCCAATCATCATGGTAGCCGTCGCGGAGCACGAGCCATTCGTCATCGATTCGGATGAGGACGCCTTCGGCGACGTCCGGGGCGACGAAGCCGGTGACTTTGTTGTAGGTCCCGGCGACCACGGGCTTCGAGGCGGCGAGGGGATCCACGGTCACGACGCAGCGCAGACCGAGAGGGTAGTCAACGGCGGGAGCACCCGGGATCGGGGCTTGCGGTTGGGCTCGCGCTCCGGCCAGGACGTCCGGGTTCCAGGCGGCGTAGATGAACAGGGGAATCGTGCAAGCGAGCAGAATCATCGTTTGTGGTTTCATCGGTTTTCCGGTTGGGGGTTGGGGCGCCGGGGGACGTCTGGCAGGGAAATCATCCCGACAATGGGCAAACATAGCACAAGGGGACGCCAAATGCGCTGTCGTTTTGCGGCATCGCGCGATCTTTGAGGGGCTGCTTTCCCACACTGGACAAATCCTGCCGCCTCTGGCATCCATCCGCCCCCATGTTGTCTGAGTTAGCGAAAGCCTATGAACCCCAAGCGGTGGAAGCCAAGTGGTACGCCGCCTGGATCGCCGGAAAATGTTTTGAAGCCGATCCTTCGTCCGCGAAGGACGGGTATTCGATCGTCATTCCGCCGCCGAATGTCACCGGCATCCTGCACCTCGGCCACGTCCTGAACAACGCGCTGCAGGACATCCTCGCCCGCCGCGCGCGGCAGAATGGCAAGGAAGTGTTGTGGCTGCCCGGCACCGACCACGCCGGCATCGCCACGCAGGCGCGGGTCGAGCGCGAGGTGCGCGAGACGGAAGGCGTGAGCCGCCGCGATCTGGGACGCGACGAGTTCCTCAAGCGCGTTTGGGATTTCAAAAACAAGCACGGCGACATCATCATCAACCAGCTCAAGCGCCTCGGCTGCTCGTGCGACTGGGGCCGCGAGCGGTTCACGATGGACGCGCCTTACACCGAGTGGGTGAGCCACGTGTTCGTGGAGCTTTTCAAAAAGGGCCTGATCTATCGGGGCAAGCGGATCGTCAACTGGTGCCCGGTTTCGCTCACCGCTCTATCCGACGAGGAGGTGATCATGACGCCGCAGCGCTCGAAGCTGTATTTCATGAAATACGAGCTCACCGACGCACCCGGCGAGTTCCTGGAAATTTCCACCACCCGCCCGGAAACGTTGATGGGCGACGTGGCGGTGGCGGTGAATCCGAAGGACCCGCGTTTTTCGAAATACATCGGGCGCAAGGTGTTCCGGCCGTTTCCGCATGCGGAGATTCCGATCATCGCGGACGACCATGTGGACATCGAGTTCGGCACCGGCGCGTTGAAGATCACTCCGGCGCACGACAAGGCGGACTTTGAAATCGGCATCCGCCACAATCTGGAAATCATCGACGTTCTAACGCCGGACGCGCACATCAACTGCCCGGAAGTCCCTGAGCTCCACGGCCTCGACCGCATCGTTGCGCGCAAGCGGGCGGCGGCGAAGCTGGAGGAAATGGGCCTGCTGCTCAAGGTGGAGGAATACGAGAACAACGTCGGTTTCTCCGAGCGCGGGCAAGTGCCGATCGAGCCGCGCATTTCGATGCAGTGGTTCCTGAAATATCCCTGCGTGCAGGAAGCCGCCGACGCGGTGGCAAACGGCGACATCAAGTTCCGCCCCGAGCGCTGGGCGAAGACTTACGCGCATTGGATGGAAAACCTTCAGGACTGGTGCATCAGCCGCCAGCTATGGTGGGGCCATCAGATCCCGGTTTGGTATCGCACGGAAAAGCTCGAATCGCTCAAAAACGCCGAGTCGCTCGATACGTCCCATCTGTCCCATGGAGACCTATACGTCGGAACAACTCCGCCCGCCGACGCCGGGAACTGGACCCGCGACGAGGACGTGATGGACACCTGGTTTTCCTCGTGGCTGTGGCCGTTCGCGACCATGGCAAATGTCGGCGAGCAAACCGCCACGCTGAAGAAATTCTATCCGACCGACGACCTTGTCACCGGTCCCGACATCATCTTCTTCTGGGTCGCCCGGATGATCATGGCGGGCTATGAGTTCACCGGCGAGCTGCCGTTCAAGAACGTCTATTTCACCTCGATCATCCGCGACCTCAAGGGGCGCAAGATGTCGAAATCGTTAGGAAACTCGCCGGACCCGGTCGAGCTGATGGAGAAATACGGCGCGGACGGATTGCGCTTCGGGTTGATGCGGATCGCGCCGGTCGGCAGCGATTTGCGCTTCGACGAGGTTTCCATCGAGGAAGGCCGGAATTTCGCCAACAAACTCTACAACGCCTGCCGCCTCCGCCAGATGGGCGGCGAGCCCTATCAGCCGCTCGAAAACATGGACGGGCTGAATCCGTTCCACCTCAACGCGATGGCCAAGCTCGACGAGCTCGCCGCCGATCTTGAGCGGCTTTACGCGGACTATCGCTTCGGCGAGATCGGCCACCGCTTGTATGAATTCCTGTGGAACGACTTCTGCGACAAGTTCCTCGAAGCGCTCAAGCTCGACCTCCGCGACACCGCGCCGCCGGAAGTGAAGGGGCGGACGCTGGGCGTGTTCGACGTGATCATGGGCCGTTATTTGCAGTTGCTGAGTCCTTACATGCCGCACGTCACGGAAGAACTTTCCGAGCGGATGGGCTACGTGGCTCCGGGGGAATTTCTGATGCAAAAGGTTTTGCCCGCAGCGCCGTTGCTTGCGGAAATCCCGGCGGAAACGGTCGCCGCCGCACAGGCGCTGGCGGCGGAGATTTACGAGTCGGCCGGCCGGATGCGGAACCTCAAGGCGGAATACAAGATGGGTTCGCGCAAGGACATCAAGTTCGTGATCAAGGCCGCGCCGGAGTGGCTGGCCGGGCAGACGAAGACGCTCGCGCTGCTGGTCGGGGCGGAGGAAATCACGCTGGATTCAGCCTATGACGCGCCGAAAGGCACGCCGGCGGCGGTCACGGGAGTGGGCGAAGTTTACATGCCGCTTGAAGGTCTGATCGACGTCGAAGCCGAGCGCGCACGCCTGACCAAGGAGATTTCCAACATCGAGATCGAAGTGAAAAAGTGCGAAGGGAAGCTGGGGAATGCCAGCTTCGTGGACCGCGCGCCGCCGGAAGTCGTTG
The DNA here is from genome assembly GCA_041306405.1 of Verrucomicrobiales bacterium. GTDB lineage: Bacteria > Verrucomicrobiota > Verrucomicrobiia > Verrucomicrobiales > Akkermansiaceae > Luteolibacter. The sequence continues at coordinate 11,742 of JBFZFJ010000033.1, forward strand.
TGCAAGAGAAGGCCCGGCTTGAAGACTGGAAGGCGAAACTGGTGCTGCTCGGCGAGATGCTCGCCGCGCTGGCATGACCGCTTGCCAAGAGGAGTTCATTGAATAGAGTCGCAGGGTGACAATGAACGCATGACGAATCTCAGCAGCATTCCTGACATCAGCGAGGCTTCGCGCGAGCTCCTCGAAGCGGCGGGTTTTCCCGATGCGGAGGCACTCGCCAAGGCCGGGGTGGATGAGTTGGCCAGCGAGCTTGAGCGCGCCAACAGGATTCTCCAGCTCGCCGGGAAAACTCCGGACCGGGGCAGCGTCGAGGCGTGGATCGCCGCCGCCCGCGATCTCACCGGATTGGTCGAAGACGGGGCGGTGGAACTGGCGATGCCAATCAATCACGAGATTTTGCCGAGAGTGGCGGCGATGCTTGAAAACGCGCCGTTTGCGATCCCGCTGTCGGCGCGCTTGCTGGTGGACCGGGAATTGGCCGTGTCGGACATCCCGCCGGCGATTTTGCTCAACCGCTATTCCGGCGACTTGGAGGTGAAAGTCGAGGAGCGCATTCCCGCGCCGAAACATGGCCGCGCGATCACTACATCGAACAACCTGCGGATTGCCGACACCTCGGCGACGCGCAAGGAAATCGACACCTCCCGGATCAAGACTTTCGACGCGATGGGGGCCCCGCAGGCCCGGCCGTTTGCCCCGATCGCGGTGAATGGAGATGACCGGATCGCCCTGATTCGCGCGCCGCGGGTGGAAACCAACCGCAGCCGTGACCCGCAATCCCGCCGCTATATCCGCGGGGTGCTGCACAGTCATCCGGTCTCGATCGGGTTTGGCGCGTTGGTGACGATTGTCATATCGGTGATGCTGCCACTCGGAATCATTTCGGCGCTGCTGCTGCTGCTTTCCGTCGAAATGCCCGAGCGATTCGATTGGGTTCCGAGGTGGGTTCTGGCGTTTCCGCTGAGCCTGCCGGTGTTCGGCATTGCCTATCTGATTTTGGGGCTTCAAGGGAAATGCCGGATTTGCACCCAGAAGATGTTTGTCCCGAATATTTGCCTGAAAAACCCCAAGGCGCACCACATTCGTGGCCTCGGCCATGTGATCCCGGTCTCGATCCACATCCTGTTGTTCAAATGGTTCCGCTGCCCATATTGCGGGACTACGGTGAGGTTGAAAAAATGAGGCGCTTATTTCCGTGGACCTTGGTTTTCGCCGTCGCACTGAGTTCGTGCGCCAAGCTGGGTTTGGGGCGCAAGCCTGCGGAAAAGGAGCCGACGGGTCCGTTCGGACCGACGGGCATTCCGCCGCAGCTCCGCTCGAAAAACTCCGATCCCGGCACTCCGGTGGTCGCCGGAGGAAATAAGCCTTTGGCGCTGAACATCACCCCGGAAGAGGACATCGTTTACACGAATCCCGACGACCCGGACGCCGCTATCCCCGAGCTGTCGACCCTGCTCTCCTCCGCCAAACGCGGGCCGTGGGAGGACAGTGAAACCATCGCCAAACTGCGCTCGGTGCGTGAGGGCAAGCCGCTGCTCATTTGGTTCACGGATTCCGCCAGCAGCCCGATGTGCAAGGCGATGACCCAGGAATTGTTCTCCACCAACGACTTCGGGAACTGGGCCAGCGAAAAACTCGTCCGCCTGCGGGTGGACGCGAATGTGAAGATTTCCGATCCCAATCTCGATCTCGGTTCCTCGGAAGACCGGCGGGTGACGGTGAAGAATTACAACGCCGCGTTGAAGAAGCGTTATAAAGTCATGGGGTATCCCTCGCTGATTTTGCTCAGCCCGAGCGGGGAAGTCATCGGTCGTTACCGTGGTTACAAGCGCGGCGAGGCGGATTTCCTCTGGGGCCAGATCAAGCACGCCGAAGCGGTTTCCGCCGAGTCTTACAAGGGGTGGCGCGCCGGTCTGGAGAAAAAGGGCTATCGCGAGTGGGAAGATCGAAAAGGCCGGAAGATTTTCGCCAGACTCACTTCCTATTCCAAAGGCACGCTGACCTTCATCGAGCCCGACGGCACCCGCTCGCGGACCCAGGAGGAAACCCTCTCGGACAAGGATCGCGCGTGGATCGCCGAACAGAAGAAGATGAGGAATCTTCAGTAGAAAAGTTCGATTTTTTACGCCTCGCTCTCGTCATCCGGCATCGGCAGCCCTTCGAGGCCGGCACGGTAGGACTTTTCGTCGAACGGCTTGCGGGTTCTGAGGATGGCGTCCATTTCCCCGCCGAGGCAGAGGGCGATCTGGGTTTTGGCCTCGGTTTCCGCGAGGCCGAGCTTGGTGAGTCGGGCGAGGGTTTTTGCGACGTAGGGGGTTTGCGGAGAGACGAGTTGCTGCTCGACGGCGGCAATCAGGTCGGGGAGGAGGTCGTCGTTCATGATCAGGGTAGGGCGATGAAGTAATCAGGCAACAAAGAGAACGAAGGGAAGCGCAAAAACCATGGGATGGCAAATTTTGACGAACCGGGCGCGTTTCATGGACCGTCCACACGCCTGCCATGCGGACGGTCAGGTGTGGGTAAGTTTCCGGTCGTGCCAGATTTCGAGGAGCAGCAGGGTGAGGGTGACCGAGAGCGGGCCGAGAATGATCCCGGACGAGCCGAAGACGATCAGGCCGCCGACGAGGGAAATGAAGGTGAGAAGGGTGTGTTGATGGAGTCGGTTTCCCACCAGGATCGGGTAGATCAGATTGTCGATGCCCGCCACCACGATGCCGCCCCACGCGGTGAGGAGCAGGGCTTTTCCCCACATCCCCTGCGATGCCAGCCAGATGGCGGCGGGAATCCAGATGACGAAGGCGCCGAGGACCGGAATGACCGCCAGCAGGGCCATGATGAGTCCCCACAACAAGGGCGCGGGCAGGTCGAGAATCCAGAACATGAGGCCGCCAAGAGTGCCTTGAATGGTGGCGACCACCAGCGTGCCGTAAACCGTGGCATGGATGGTGGCGGTGACCCGGCCGAACACTCGGTCCATTTCCGCAGGTGAGAGCGGGGCCAGCGATCGCAGCGAGTCCAGCGCGAGGTGGCGGTCGCGGAGGAAATAGAAGAGCAGATAGAAAGTGAGCAGCAGGCCGGTCAGTTGCATCACCGAGCCGCGCACGAACGAGGTCGCGGTGTTGGTCAACCAGGTGGCGAGGCGGCCGACGGTTTCGGGCAAGTCGATCTGTCGTTCGATCCAGCGGTCGAGCGGGGCAAGGTGCGGGTAGTTGCCGAGGGACTGGGCCAAAGTGCCTGCGGCGGCGTGGGTTTGGATGAGTTCGGCGCCTTTTGAAATTTCCGTGATCAGGCGGTTCGCCACGAAAATCGCCGGCACGACGACGATCACCGCGATGACGGCGAGTGAAATGGCAGTCACCAGATTGCGGCGTTTCCACTTCGATTCCAGCCTGCGCTGCAAGGGGCTGAGGATGACGGCCAGCGCGAGTGCCCACGAAATGGCGGGCAGGAACGGCAGGGCCAGCTGGTAGCAAAGATAGAGCCCGATGAGCACCAAGGCTGTGAGAACGAGACCGTTCGCCGGGGCGGACGGTTCGCGGGGACGCGCTGGCGGGATCTCCTCCGGCGCTTGGGGTGCGGAGCGGTTCATTGGGAATTCCGGCGCTGGCGGGAGCGGTTACTCGCGGGCGGCGGGCACGATGAGAGTCGGGACGCTGGCCTTGCGGACCATGCCTTCCGCGACGCTGCCGAGCAGCAGCGACGCGATCACTCCGTGGCCGTGCGAACCCACCACCACGAAGTCCGCGCCGCTTTGCTTGACGTGATCGAGCAATATCTGCAGCGGGCTGCCCTCCAGCATTTTGGAGGTCGCGTCAGGCACTTGCGCGCGGACCGTGGTGAGGAGCTCGTCCAGCTTGGCCGAGGCCCGGCGCTTCGCTTCTTCGTGGAATTCGATCATCGCCGGAAATTCACCCGGCGTGAATCCGTAAGCGGCGTAGCCGGGTTCCGGCTCGACGACGTGGAGCAACTGTAAGTCCGCGCCGAAGGATTTCGCCAGGTCCATGGCGATTTGGGTCACTCCGGGCGTGGCGTTTGAGAAATCGACTGCGACGATTATGGTTTTCATGGCATTTCGTCTATAACACCTGCGGCGGTTTATTGTAAAGATCGATCCTTCCCCCGCATGGAAATCGCGCTGCCGGGCGCGGACCGGTCATCCGGCGTGAACCACCCGCGTCGCCTTGCCGGCGAGGGCGGCGTTGACCATGATTAACTCGCCGATGTTTTCCAGCGTCAGCAAGCCGACGATCCGGCCGCCGCCCATGACCGGCAGCGTGGCCCATTCGTTTTTCCCCATGGATTCCAGCGTGGGCGTCAGGACGTCCGTGTCATTGACCGGGCTGCAGTCGCGCCACATGACATCGCCGACGGCGGCCCCGCGGTTGCCGTCCATCAGGGCCTTGACCAGGTCGTTGCGGCGCAGGACGCCGAGCACCTGACCGCTTTCAAGAACCGGAAAATCCTGTTGGGAGCCGGCGAGAAGCTCCTCCACGGCCGTGCCGAGCGAGTCATGCGCGGACAGTGTCCGGAATCGCGTCATCATCGCATCCCGCACCTGCAGGCCTTCCAACGCCGACTCCGCCTCCACTTGCGCCGCCTCGCCCTGCGCTCCCAGATAGACGAAAATCGCGATGAATATCAAAAACGGGTTGTGGAAAAACCCGACGACGCCCAGCAGGATCGCCATTATTTGGCCGATGTTCGCCGCGATGGCGGTCGCGCGGCGGCGTCCCATCCGGCTGGCCAGCAAGGCGCGCAGGATTCGTCCGCCGTCCATCGGGAAAGCCGGCAGCAGGTTGAAGGTGCCGATGAACAGGTTCACCCACATCAGTTGCGCCAGAAATCCGTCTTTCATTCCATGGACTTCCATCAGTTCGTGAGTCCGGCCCTGGAGCAGCAGGATTCCGAAAAGCATCGCCGCGATGACCGCGTTCACCGCCGGCCCGGCGATGGCCACCCAGAATTCCTGCATCGGTTTTTCCGGAATGCGTTCCAAGCGGGCGACGCCGCCGATGGGCAGCAGGGTGATGT
>JBFZFJ010000034.1:0-2930 GCA_041306405.1 Verrucomicrobiales bacterium
CTCAAGGACACACCCATCTCGGAATCGGCGCTCGCCGGTTGCGGAATTGGTGCTGCCGCGATGGGCATGCGGCCGATTGTGGAGATCATGTATATCGACTTCATCTCGATCTCGATGGACCAGATCGTCAACCACGCCGCCAAATGGCACCAACTCTCGAACGGCAAGGTCAAGCTGCCGATTGTTTTCAAGACCCAGGGCGGAGCCGGGCGGCGCAATTCCTCGCAGCATTCGCAAAGTCTGGAGAACTGGTTCGTGAATATTCCCGGACTGATCACTGTGATGCCTTCGTCGCCTTATGATGTGAAGGGTTTGTTGAAGTCCGCCATTCGCAACGACAACCCGGTGGTGTTCATCGAGCACAAGTCGCTCTACTTTGAAAAAGGCGAGGTGCCGGCAGAGGAATATCTCATTCCGCTCGGCGTGGCAGAGGTCAAACGGCCCGGCAAGGATCTTACCATCGTTGCCACCTCGTGGATGGTTACTTTCGCTCTCAAAGCAGCCGCGCAACTTCAGGAAGAAGGCATTTCCTGCGAGGTCATCGATCCGCGCACGCTGTGGCCGCTTGATAAGCAAACAATCATCGACTCCGTGAAAAAAACCGGCCATTGCCTGGTTGTTACCGAAGCACCAGCCGAAGGTGGTTGGAGTGGAGAAGCCTCCTCGGTGGTGCATGAACACTGTTTCAGCGAACTGAAAAAACCGGTCAAGCGGCATACCGCCCTGCGCACCGGGATTCCCTACGGTCCGTCGTTGGAATTCAGCTGCATCCCGAGCGTCAACTCCATCATCGGCGCGGCCCGCGAACTGGTCGGCAAACCCGCGTGAAACTTACAAAGCAACAAAACATACCGATCTAACAAAATGGCTGCTGAATTCAAAATGCCCATGCTGGGCGAAGTGATGGAAGAAGGACGCATAGTCGTCTGGCACAAACAGGAAGGCGACCGCGTGGAACGCGGCGAGAACCTGCTGGAGGTCGAGACCGACAAGGCCACCATGGAAGTGGAGTCCACCGTTTCCGGGGTTTTACAGAAAATCCTAGTCGCGGCGGGCGAAACTGTGCCTGTCAATGCGACCCTGGCTCTGATTGAATAGTGCCGTAACGGGGCACGCCGCCCTCTTTGAACCATGACACCATTATATGAAATCAGCCGATAGCACCCTCAAACAGGAACCCCTAAAGCAAGTAGTATCCAAGCAAGAGACCTCCAAGCTGGCGACATTGGTTCAGGTCGCGCGACTCTACTACGAGGAAGACCTCTCCCAGAGAGAGGTTGCCGATCGTCTCGGAGTCTCGCGCACTCTGATCACCCTTTACCTGCAGAACGCGCGCGAGGCGGGGATCGTGCGGGTGCAGATCGTCGATCCCACCAATAACTGTGTCGAGCTCGCCACCGCGCTGAAAAAGAAGACCGGGGTCAAAAGCATCACAGTGATACCGAATCCGCGCGGCTTGCAAACCCTGAGCCTCCGTGCCGTGGCTGGCGCAGCGGCCGAGCATATTGCCGAGAGTCTTTCCTATGGTGCCACCTTGGGTCTGTCATGGGGCCGAACCACCGCTGTAGTGACGGATTTGCTGAAGCCCACCCTCGCCCGACAGGTCGGGGTGGTTCCGCTCATGGGTGATAGCGGCCACTCCGTGCTTCACAGCCAGATGAACCAGTTAGTCATGCAGGCTGCCCAGAACCTCGGGGTCAAATCGCACTTTCTCTCGCTGCCGGTGATCGTGAGTTCAGCGGAGTTGCGAAATGCTCTGGTCAAGGAGGAAGGCATCCGGGATGTCCTCAACCAATGGGACCGACTTGCCATCGCCTGCATGGGGATCGGGGTGTTACCGCCGGTGCATGGAATGGTCGTTTACCTCGGCCAGGAAATGCTGCCACGCCTGATCAAAGATGGAGCGGTGGGGGACCTGAGCGGTATCTACTTCGACCGTAACGGACGGATCATCAAGAGCGGCCTGGAGGATCGGATGATCGCGGTCACCACCGAGCAACTGCAAGCCGCCGCCTCGCTGGTCGCGGTGGCTTCCGGCGATGACAAGGCTTTGGCCGTCCTGGGTGCCATGCGCACCGGTCTGATCTCGACGCTGTTCATCGATGAATCCATGGCCGAGCGGATCCTTGTGGAGATAGCTGCCGAAAAACCCACAAAAAATCGCTAGACCCATAAAACCTTGAACCCGGAGAAGTGCATCATCGGAATTGATTTCGGCAAGACCAACGTCCGGTTCGGCATTGCCGTGGACCAGGCGGAACTCAAGTATTTCACCAAGCGGCCTTACCTGCGCGGTTCACCGGAGGAAATGCACCGGCAGATTTTCGAAGGCATCGATGCAGCTCTGGAGTCATGCGGATACGAGCGCAGCGACGTGCTCGGTATCGGCATCGACGTGCCCGCAGTGGTCAATCGCGAGACCGGTGTCATCCTCTGGGGGCCTGATTGGGATTTCATGGCGGGCGCATCCCTAACAAATCCGATTGCCGAGCGCTACGGCGTGCCGGTGCTGGCAGACGTCGATACGGTGATGCCGACTTGGGGAGAGCTTTGGGCTGGTGTGGGCAGAACCTGTGAGCGCTTTGCCGTTCTAACTTGGGGCACCGGACTGGGTGCCGGGTTGGTGATCGATGGCAAGGTGCAGGAATATGCGAATAGCCTGTTTCCCGAGTTCGGGCATTCACGGGTCAGTGATGACGATTGGCCGTGCGCGTGCGGTGCCACCGGCTGCGTGGGAACGTTGGTGTGTGGCGGCGGTATTGCCAAACACGGACGCCTCGTTGTCGAAGAAGGCCGGCAGACCCTGCTCCGCGAGTTGTGCGGCAACGATCCTTCACGGGTGACTTCGTTCATGGTGTTTGAAGCCGCTGACAAGCATGACGCGGTGGCGATCTCCATCCTGGATCGTGTCGCAGTCCTGCTCGGACGGC
>JBFZFJ010000035.1:0-5306 GCA_041306405.1 Verrucomicrobiales bacterium
CAAACCGCCTTCAACAAGATCTCGCGCAAACACATCGACTTCGTCGTCACCGACTCCGCCACCAGCCGGATCTTGTGCGGCATCGAGCTGGACGACAGCTCCCACGCCCTCCCGGACCGCATCGAGCGCGACCGCTTCGTCAACGAAGTCTTCGCCCGCAACCAGCTCCCGCTCCTGCGCGTGCCGTTTTCATGGACCTACTACCCCGACGGTCTGCGTGCCGAACTCGTCAAAGCGGGTCTCAGCGTTTCCACTGCTTGAGAGCTCTTTCTCCCAACTTCTAGCAATCGCACCCCGATAAAACAGAATGGACGAAGAGACGATACTCAAAGACGCCTACGACGAGGTCCTGAGAAAAATCGGCAGGAACCTGCTGTCGTTCCAACTGGCGGAGCAAATCCTCAAGGAACTCCTGAGGCTGGGTGGTTTCGCAATCCGCTCAGGCGCGCCGGAAGAGCCCTTTGGAGAAATCGCGAAGCGCGCCCGGATCATGACTTTGGGAGGACTCACGACTTTGTTCACGGAAACTCATTGCTCGGGCAATGAGCCGGTGTTTCCCGAGCCGCCCGAGGATTCCGACGAAGGCATGGCCGCAATGAGCTTCGCCTTCAACCTTGGCGAAAATGGTTTGGCGGAACGGCAGGAATCCCTCGCAAACCTGGTGGCGGAACGCAACAGGCTGGTGCATCACCTCCTGCCGGAATTCGACCGCGACTCGCTGGAGAGTTGTCGCGCGGCGGCGGCAGACCTTGACCGACAACGGGAAGCGGTGCTCCCCGAAATCAAGCGCTTGCAGCAGGATTATCGCGTCATCCGGCAGGAACTGAACCAGCTCGCCGAGTTCATGGCATCAGCCGAGGGCGTGGCCATTCTGAGAACTCCCCGAATTCAGCAACACCCTCTCATCGAGCAGTTCATCGATATCGCAAAAAACAATCAGGCACCCGCCGACTGGATCTCATTAAACGCGGCGGCTGGCAGTATTGCCGGCTTCTCACGCGATGAGATGACAGCAGCCTGCACGAGTTTCGGCCAGAAGTCCCTCACCGCCCTAATGATCGCCAGCCAGCTCTTCGACATCGAATTGGAACCTGCCGGAAGCGACCGTCACCGGGTTCTTTTCGGCTCAAACAAGACGCCGGCCCACCCGCTCCGAGTCATCTCCGGTAGGGCGCGATCGGGAGAAACTCGTGACTTGTCATGGCTTTGGCTTTTGTTCGATTTCCCCCAGCTTCTCGATGGCTTCGGCGAGGTGCTTAGCCCACTGCCAACACGGCTTCCAGGCGGTAGTAGTTCACTTGGTAGGTTTTCCCGTCGGCGGCAGTTGTTGCATTTTGTGCAACAACTGAGTCCCTGACCAACTCACCCTCCTCAAAAATATTCTTCAAATGCTTGGAAATCAATGATTTATCTCGAGTAAACCCGCCCCTCGCGGTCCGTTCCCGGAGTTCATTCTCCTCACCATCCGGCAAAGCCGGGCGGCATCGCGTGGTCTTTAGGGAAAATCTTTCCGTCGGCGCGCCGGACAACCTCCAAAACATGCTCATCCAAAGCGACCGCATCATCGAAGTCCCGTTCCCCGTCGATAAACTCCTCAAGCTTGGTCATTATCCGGTCCGCCATCTCCATCTGGGCCTCCCGCTCCGTCGGGAACAATAGAGGTTCGAAAGGCGAATCCTCCTCCGAAACCATCACTGTCGGCTGGAGCCCCTCCACAACGCTTTCTCCGACGATCATATAAAACGTCTCATTCATGCGGCATGCCGCGTCCCCGCTTCCTCCTCCGCTGCAAGCCAGCGCCTGCGAGTCGCGCTGCGCCACGAGCATCCCGATGATCCGGCCATAGGTCGCCGCCATTCCCTCCGCTTCGTCCTCGTCGCTGCATTCCTCGATCATGAAAAGCTCTCCATCCGGCATGTCTCCCGCCCGCAGGTATTCCGCAGTGCGCCTCCATGAGTCCGCGCGGATCTCCAATCCGTCGAGAATCTGCCCCAAGTCATGTTCATCTAGCTCGATCCTGTATGTTTTCACCATGGCTGGCAAAAATACCTGGCCAGGTTGGACGCCGGAAGCAAGGGTAATTTTCTGCTTCTGTCCGGACACAAAAGGTTGATAGGTTCATTCATGGCAAGTGGCAAACGATGGACTCGGGACCAACTCCTCGTCGTCCTCAATCTCTACCACAAACTCCGCTTCGGGCAGTTGGATTCACGGCAGCCGGTCATCATCGATCTTGCAAACCGCATGGGGCGGACGCCGGGCAGCGTAGCAATGAAGCTCAACAATCTCGCATCGTTGGATCCGGCCCTGAAACTTCGCGGCATCCGGGGGCTTGAAGGCGCGAGCAATCTGGACCGCGCCATGTGGGAGGAGTTCCACGACAACCCCGCCGATCTCGTTCCACTCAGCCAGGAGCGCTTCGACGCGTTGTTCACCGAATCCGAAAACGAATCCACCGAAGTCATCCCCGGCGCCGGCATCCGCCGGATCAAACGCCCGCCAAGCGGCGAAACCGAAATCACCCGGCCCACCAAGCAGCGCCGTGGTCAGGATTACTTCCGCGAGATCGTCCTGAACAACTACGCCAACCGCTGCGCCGTCACCGGCCTTCCCATCCGCGAGCTCCTCATCGCCTCCCACATCCTGCCGTGGAGCAGCAACGAAGGCCAACGCCTCGACGTCCGCAACGGAATCTGCCTCAACCGCCTCCACGACGCCGCCTTCGACCAAGGACTGATCAGCTTTGATGACGATCTGCGGCTGATTATTTCCATCCGTCTCAAGGCATTCCTGCCCCATGAGTCGGTGAAATCCCAATTCGAATCCCACGAAGGGAACCTTCTCGATCTTTCCGACGACGCCATCCCGCCGGATGCCGAATTCCTCGCAAAACATCGGCGGATCTTCGCGTTTGCCGCCTAATCGGGCGTGCCGACCGCCCGTGCGCTGGTGCCTTCAAAGGAACAAAGGGAACCTAAATCCACCCGATTCATGTTTGCCGTGACCGCTGTTCCTCTCCAGTCTCATCCACAGGTCACAGCTGGTTTTCTCAAAACATGCCCCCACGCCGCCAATCATTCAGCTCATGAGCAAAGCAATACGAAGCAACATCGAAGTTCGAGACACAGCTATCGGCATTTATTCTCAAGGCCCTCCACAGCCCGTGCACCTCGTCACCATCACTGACATCGCCATCACCCAAATGCGCTCCTTGCTCACCTCTGGTAGCGTGAAACGCCTCAAGTAAATATCAGAGATTTGACTCGTAAATCGACCCATCTAACCTGCTGGAAATATTTTCACCGCAATCAGAATGCAAAAGCTTAATAACGAAATCAAAACTGCTGCCGAATCATTTATGGTGGCACGGTCTGGCGATAACAAGCCAGCAAGTGCCGCTGTTCGCAGCCTCTCAGAGTGTATTCAGGAAATCATCACTGGAAGTGGAATCGAAGAGATCAAGGCGCACGGAAGTTTTGGAATGGGTGTGGTTGCTGATGTTCCATGGGTGGCGTGCACACACAAACGATTTGGCTTTTCCGCAAGCAAGGGATATTTCGTTGTCTACCTTTTCTCTAAAGACGGAAAGAGGGTATATCTATGTATTGGGGTTGGAGCTGGCACGGCTTCAGAACGTCCAAACGCCTCGCGGATCGAAGAAATTGAAAAACAAGCCGGACTGTTGCGCCTGAGGTGCGAAAGTATCCAGCCATTTGGGTTTAACTTAGGGAACGATATTGACCTCGCTTCAAATGGGTGGCGCCCGCGGAGTTACAAAGCCGCAACGGCGGCTTTCAAGGAATACAGCATTCATGATTTACCGGAAAATGATGAAGTTGTGGCCGACTTGTTGGCCGCCACAAATCAATTCAATTCCTTGGTAGGCGAAGAAGCGTTGTTGCCTTTCGAGGATGTTGGAATTCCGAATTCGTTGCTGGTAACATCCTCGCTCGCCAAGCACTTCCTCATCATCACTGGTCCATCAGGCACAGGCAAAACCCGAGGTGCTGTCGAATTGGCGGAGTCGGTTTGTGGCGAAGGTTGCCGCGAATTGGTCGCGGTAGGGGCGGATTGGACAGATAACCGCCATGTCCTGGGGTATTTGAATCCATTGGAGGCCGAGGCCGCTGGCGCGAAACGACCGATTTATGAAACCACGCCTATATTGGATTTGATCCTCCATGCGAACGCGACCCCCGGCGAACCTCACGTCCTCATTTTGGACGAGATGAACCTTTCCCACGTGGAACGGTATTTCGCAGATTTCCTTTCGGCGATGGAGCTCGAGGACAAGAGCGACGCGCTGAAGTTGCATGCGGCCGGCGTTGCGGTGACGCGGACGGGCGTGCCGATTCACGGCAAAATTGATTTCCCCACAAACCTCTTCGTCATCGGCACGGTGAACATCGACGAAACGACCTACATGTTCAGCCCCAAAGTGCTGGACCGGGCGAACGTAATTGAAATCCATGCGGATCGAAACGACATTGAGAATTTCCTGAGAGGGACTGTAAGCGCGGGTGAGAAACACGAAGCGAAAGACTACGGCGTTTCGTTTTTAGAGGCCTCGCAGGCGATTCAAGCTGTTGAAGATCATCCCCGGATTCCGTTGTTACCTGATCCAGTCCGACAAGCGGCGACCGATCATCTGATGGCGCTGTTCCGCATCATGAAACGTGGTCGTGGCGAATACGGATTCCGCACGGGTAAGGAAGTGATGGCCTATCTACGGACGGCGTATTTCCTCGCCGGGCCGGAGGAAGCAGGACGAATGACATGGGCGACGGGTGTGAATTGGCATGAGGCACTGGACGCGCAGATTCTGCAAAAGATCCTACCGAAGCTGCACGGCAGTCGTTCGCGACTTGCTCCGCTGCTGGGTGGCTTGGCTCAGTATTGCGCGACAGGAAACGAGTCCCAAGCGTTGGAGCACTTCCCCGGCGAGGATGGTTCCCAACCCAGGCGGGGCGTAAAGGATTCCTGCGGAACTCCAAACCCTGTTTTCAAAAACTCCCATGAAAAGCTGTGCCGGATGATCGACGTGCTGGTTGAGGAGCAGTTCGTGAGTTTCATTTGCTGATTTTATTTGAATACGATGAACGCCTACTCCGCCATCGCATTCCGGTTGGAGGGTAACGCCTGGTGGGTGTTGTCCACTCCCGGTTGCCCGGAATGGTTGAACCCGGATGATGTGGCGTTTCCTGAGATCCGCCCCGGACTGAAGGGGCACATTGCGATGAGCGATGGAATGCGATCCCCGCCGATCGTTCTGGATGAGACAAGCGATGGGGGAACCTTGATCCGGC
>JBFZFJ010000036.1:0-17224 GCA_041306405.1 Verrucomicrobiales bacterium
AGGTTGTTCGGAGCGGGAACCTTGGTGGAGCGGTCCGCAATCCGGATGGTCTCGCCCGCTGCCAGCATGTTCCTCGCGTAGATGCCGCTCACCGGTTGCGGCCCCTTGCTACGCGCCCGGAACACCACGTAGCCAGCCGTATTCAAAGACGGCTGGTTGTAGCTGTTGAACGGTTTCGCGTCGGTGCCGGGAATGATGCTCTGATTGTTGACGACTTTGCCCCAGGCCACGCTGGCAGGCAGGTTGTCGGCAGGAGCCGTCTGGCTGGATATCAACAAGGCCGCAACCACGCCGCCGCCGAGTTGCCTTAGTCTGATTACGTTGGTCTTCATGATGTTTGTTAGTTCGGTGTTTTTCCGTGCTGGCCGAAAGGAGGATGCGCCCTCGGTTGAAAGACGCCTTCCCCTTCCTTTTGCAAGATAGCCCATGTCGTTGCGGATTGCTCCACGCCCCTTGTCACAGACCGGACATTTCTTAACGCATTCCATCGCCATGGACCTCGCCTTCGGGGCCCCGTTCCGGGAAGCAAGCGCCCAAGCATCGAGGCGCTCGACGCGGAGATGAACGCTCGCAGTCGGGCGGCAAGTTTCGCCCCCAGCGAGGTCACTCCTGCTCGAACATCGCCTGGAGGCCCTCGCGCACGATGCCACGGAGCCGCTCCTGGGGAATCCCGTTAAAATCCTCAATCCCGGCTGGTGCCTAGGCCTGCATCCCTGTCTGTTTACTCATGGCGTTGGTCGATTTGAAACGTTTGTGCAGACAGGCGGTGTCGGAGGTCGACCGGTCAACCAGCACCAAACGATTTCAATGCTTTATCGGGAAAAGATCCTCCTCCATCCATGCTCGATCGACTCAAAGCCGCCACGCCATTCGAAGCGGGACAATTCTTCCTGCTGGCGAACGTGGCGATCTTCACCGGGTCGAGGCTGCTGGGCCGGCTGTTCCAAGGACGGCGGATCTTCGACCGATGGGAGCCCATGAGACCGCTGGAAATCGCCGCGGCGCTTTCCTCCGTCGCCTTGAATGCAAGCGTGTCCATCGCGGGATGGTGGCTCTGGACAAAAGGCCTGGTCGTTTTAAGACCGGGCGGTTTTGCGACAAGCCTGTTGGATTGCTTTCTGATGGTGATGTTCATGGACTTCGGGATGTATGTCTTCCACCGCCTGGCGCACCACCCCCGCTGGTTTGGTCTCGTTCACCGGTTCCACCACCGCCACGAGACCACCAACCCTATCAGCTTGTTCGTGCTCCATCCGTTGGAGGTTGCCGGGTTCGGCGGGCTGATGATCGCTTTCCTCGTGCTTTACCCGATGACCTTTGGGGGACTCGTCGCCTACCTTTCGCTCAACGTGCTGTTCGGCACGCTCGGCCATTCGGGAGTCGAGCCCTTCCCGCGAAACCTGCGGTCGGTGCCGCTTCTGCGGCTGATCGGGACATCCACCTTTCATGCGGAACATCATGAGCATCCGAAATACAACTTCGGATTCTACACGCTGTTCTGGGACAAGCTTTTCGGAACACTTGATCCCGAATACACAGCGCGCTTCATCGGTAAGGACGACGGCGTAGAATAGCTTCCGACGATGGCTCTGGGTTGGGAATCACATTTCCCGACTCCTTCTGTCAAAAATGCGAACGAAATCCGCCCAACCCAGGGCGTTTGGCTGGAGAGGTCATGGGAACGGCCTTGCTTTCAAGATCAGATCGATGGCCAGTTGCTTGCGATCCTGGTAATCGACTACCAAGGAAGGCAGGTTGTTCTTTTCATCGAACGGGATGATCGCCAACAGGGCGTTGCGCGTCAGCGCGAGGTTCTGACCGGATCCCAGCCGATGATGGTGTCGCGGTCTTGGAGATGCCATGCCGCGGCACACCAGATGGGCACGGCGACAATCTCGTTTTCCTCGAGGATGAACTGACAAAGCCGGTCACCCGCCCCGCGCCGAGCAGGTGCTCTTCATCAAGCAAACCGTGGGCGATCTGCCAGTCGACGGGGGTTCGGCGGTGACAAGTTTATCGCCCAAAATCCGATCAAACGCGCCCTCGCACGTATGGGCTTTCACAATGGATTCAACCGCCATGGACTGCCTATCGTCGCCGGAAGAAGAATCCTCTCCGCACTGGTTCTGGTATCCCGGAGAGTTGAAAGCTTTCGTCCAGGAACGTCTTCACCAGACAAATGGAGGAGGGTTGCCGGAAAAAATCAACGGCTTGTAATTTTGATGAAACCACTTCCCGAAGGCCTACAAACCGATCTTTTCGAGCAATTTCTCGATGGTGAGATTGTGGTGGGCGGCTACGGGTTTCAAGACGCCGCCCGGCAAGGTGCCGGTTTTCAGCGGGCGATGATCGGGAACCGTGACGTGATGCGTCCCACCAACGGTGGTCGTCAGGCGGATGTGGGAGCCGTCCTGCCGCGTGCGCTCATAACCCAGCACCCGCAGCGCGCGGATGAGATCGGAAGCGTTGATGTCGCGTGGGATTTTCACACCGCCATCGCTTCATCACGCACAAAGTGCAAACGGATGATTTTCGGCATCGGGCCGGGTTCGCCATCGGCAAAATGACAATGCACGGCATCGCGCACCATCTCCCGCAGTTCCTCGAGGGTCACGCCCTGCGTGGCGATGGCGTGACCGAGAGCGATGGCGACGAAACCGCCGTCCATCTCGTCCTCACGCACTTCGAAAATGATTTCACTCATGAATGGGCCATCGCACACGGGGCCGGATACGGGCAAGGCACAATATGAGTGAGCGTGGCAGGCTCTGCCGGCGAATCGGCGAGCTCACGCTCGGCCACACAGTGAACACCCTGATTCTGGGCGACGCCTTCGAAATCGCCGGGGATCAGTTTCACGCGATCGCGCGGCAATCCTGGAGCGAGGTGGGACAACGCGGGTATCGGCTCGTTTCTTCTGAACATATCCTCGGCGAGTCCGTAACACTGATTGCCGGGCGGAGCCATTATGCTTTTGCAGCGCAGTGGGGGCAGGACGCCATGGATTCGGGCATTGAGTGGCTCCGTGCGGGCGAAGAGGACTGGGCCAAGGCGCTGGTCTTGATGCGAAAGTTCGCGGATCAAGGGGTGTCGTTCACCGACTGCATTTCGGCCGTTCTGATGAAGCGAGCGGGATTGAAGCGGATCTTTGGCTTTGACCGTCATTTCGAATCCATGGGCTTTCGGGTTTGGCCCGGTCAAGCAGATTGAGCGAAGTCACTTTGAAACGCTTCAAAATGGGGGTCTCGACAAACCGGAGGGTCCGCGGTAGCTTCATCCGCATGAGACTCATGGAGTTAGCCCCCAGAGACGGCTACAAGCTATTCCTCCGGTTTGAAGACGGGGCTTGCGGAGAAGTGGATTTGTCATCGTTCGCGGGACGCGGGATTTTTGCCGCATGGTTGGAACCCGGGTTTTTCGAGCAGGTCATCCTTACAAATGACGGGCATCCCGAATGGCCTGGAGAAATCGACCTTTGCCCGGATGCGCTCTATATGAAGCTGACCGGAAAGCGACCTGAAGACGTCTTTCCCGCATTGCGCCAGCTACACGCCCATGCCTGAGCTTTCACGATTTTACGGCATCGTCATCCAGATGTATTTCGGCGATCACTCGCCGCCTCATTTTCACGCGCTTTACGCCGGGCGTAAGGCGGTTGTCGATATTGAAACCCTTGCATTTATCGAAGGGCAGTTCCCGCCGAGAGCCAGGGGGCTTGTCACTGAGTGGGCCGCGATTCATCAAGACGATCTGAGAGAGGCTTTTCGTAAAGTTGAAGCCATGGAGATGCCCGCGAAGATCATGCCACTGGATTAGCCCGCCGGCGGCGCGTGCTGGCATGGTCGCTGGCGTGCCACGGCGGGATCGAGGCGGTTTCGCGGGTGTGGTGGTGACGGGCGGCTTCAGCGGGCGAGCGCGACGAGGACGGCTTTCTGCGCGTGAAGGCGGTTTTCCGCTTGTTGGAAAATCGTGTCGGCGTGGAGCTCGAGCACTTCCTCGCTGATTTCCTTGCCGCGGTAGGCGGGCAGGCAGTGGAGGACGATGTGGCCCGGCACGGCGTGCGCGAGCAGTCCGGCCTCGACCTGGAAGCCGGCGAACTCCTGCTCCTTTTCCTTCTGCCCTTCCTGGCCCATGGAAAGCCAGACGTCGGTGTTGATCACGTGCGCGCCCTCGGCGGCGACCGCCGGGTCCGTGGTGATGCTGACGTTGGGCGCATCGAGTTTCGCGAGAAACTCCGCAGGTGGCTGGCAGGAAACGGGCGAGGCCACGGCAAGCTCGAAACCGAGGCGCTTGGCCGCCCACATCCAGGAGATCGTCATGTTGGAAAACCCGTCGCCGATGAACGCGACTTTCCTGCCTTCCCAAGTGCCGAGCTTTTCCTGGATGGTCAGAAGGTCGGCGAGGATCTGGCAGGGATGCTCGTCGTCGGTGAGCGCGTTGATCGTCGGGATGCCGGAGAACTCCGCGAAATCAACCACGTCCTGCTGGGCGAAGGTGCGGATGATCGTGCCGTGCACCATCCGGCCGAGCACGCGGGCGGTGTCCTTGATCGGCTCGCCGCGGCCGAGCTGGATGTCGTTGCCGGATAGAAACATCGGGAACCCGCCGAGCTCGCGGATGCCGACCTCGAACGAGACGCGCGTGCGGGTGGACGACTTGGTGAAAATGAGCGCCCAGGTCTGCCCGGCAAGCGGCTGGCCTTCGCGGCCGCGCTGCAGTTTCAAATGCGCGGCGGAGTCCAGCAAGCGCTGGATTTCCTTGGCGCTGAGTTGCTCGATGGAGAGGAGATGTTGCATGAAAAGTAAATGATTTAGAACTCGGCAAGCACGGAGTGAATGGTGACCAGCGCCTCGTCCACCTCGTCGTCGGTGACGTTGAGCGGAGGCAGCAGGCGGAAGGTGTTCGGTCCGGCGGGCGGGACGATCAAGCCGCGCTCCATCAGACGGCTGACGATGACCAGCGCGGGGGTTTTGCCTTCCGGTGTCGGGATGAGCGCGGGGTCGAGGGCGATGCCTAGCAGCAGGCCCTGGCCGCGGACTTCGGTGACGACGGGGAGCTTCCACGAGCGCACGGTTTCGCGGATGCGGACTTCCTGGAGGATGGCGTTCATGGGCAGTTCCTGCTCGCGGATTTCCTTGAGCACCGCGAGCGAGGCGGCGCAGACGAGCGGGTTGCCGCCGTAAGTGGAGCCGTGCGAGCCGGGACCTAGCAGCGAAGACAGCGTGGTGCCGTCATGGCTGATCTCGCGGTCGCTGAGCCAGAACGCACCGATCGGCACGCCGCCGCCCATGCCCTTGGCCCAGGAAATGCCGTCGGGCTCGATTTCCGGAGCGATCATGCGCCAGGCCATCGCGTCGCCGCAGCGGCCGAAGCCAGCCTGGACCTCGTCAAAAAACAACAGCAGGTCGTGTTTCTCACAGATTCCGGCGACCGCGCGGATGAATTCCGGCGTCGCGCAGTTCACGCCGCCTTCGCCTTGGATTGGCTCCAACAGAATGGCCGCGGTCTCCGGACGGATGGCGGCTTCGAGCGCGGCGATGTCGTTGAACGGCAGGTGACGGAAGCCGGGCAGCAGCGGATCGAAGCCTTCCTGGATTTTCGCCTGGCCGGTGGCGGCCATCGAGCCGAGCGTGCGGCCGTGGAAGGATTGTAAGAACGTGAGCACCTCGTAGCGCTGCGAGCCGTCGGGCTGCGGGCGTTTCAGGCCGAAGCGGCGGGCGGCTTTGATCAGCCCGTCGTTCGCCTCGGCGCCGGAGTTGGAGAAAAAGATTTTTCCGGGAAGGCGGACGTGGTGCTCGTTGATTTCCTCCGCCAGCTCGGCCTGGAGCGGGTGTTGATAGAGATTGGAAACATGCATCAGCTCGCCCGCCTGGTGGCGGATCGCCTCGACCAGCCGCGGGTGGCAGTGGCCGAGCGAGCAGACGGCGATGCCCATGCAGAAATCCAGGTAGCTCTTCCCGGCATCGTCCCAGAGCCGGCAGCCGGCGCCGCGCACGGGGACCAGCGGGAACCGCCCGTAGGTGGGCAGCACGTGTTTCGCGTAAAGATCGGGAGTGGTCATGGAATCGCGGGAAAAGCGAGAGGCTATCGCCGTTCCGCGAAATGGCAAAGCGGTAAATTTGACGGCGACGAGCCTTTGGCGGGTGCGAACAACGGACCTTAAAACGGCTCGATGCTCGTCGCGCCGGTCGTGATCGTCCACGCGTCGGCGGTGGACATGCGCTTGAGTTCGTGGCCGGCTCCCCACGAGTCGGAAAAGAGGATTTCGGCGGTTTTGGGGTTGTAGCCGATGATCAAGCGCATGTGGCCGCCCGCGTTCTGCGGGATGCGGGGTTCGGGCACTTTGCCGAGCATCACCGTCCATAACAGGGGAGTTCCCTCGTCGATGTGGGACTGGACGGCGCGCTGGAAGCGGGTCAGGTCGGATTTGTTTTTGGTCCGCACTTCGCGGAGGACGTCCACGTTCATCGCGCGATAGATTTCGCCCATGTCGATCATGCTGCCCTGCTCGGGCAGGGGCGCGGCGTCGGCGCGTTTGGCGGCTCGATTGTAATCGCTGATGAGTCCGAGGATTTGTTTGACGTCGGATTTTTCGACTTCCCGCACGCGCACCTTGAGACGGGTGCTGAGTTTTTTAAGGACGCCGAGCATCGCACTGCTGCTCGTGCCACCTTCCGCGGAGCTGTTAGCCTCCTGCGCGAGCTCCTGCTGGTCCACGGAAATCCCGTAGTAGCGCATGACGCGCTCCGTGGCGGCGACGACGCAATAGCCTTTCTGCCCCTGGTCCACCATCGGGACATCGCCGAGCCAGACGTCGCCGCTGGTGGTGTCCCGCTTGACGTGTGCGGCGCCGTCAAATTTCGTGGATGACGTGCTTTTCACCGAGGCGACTCGGCCCCAGTCCGGATCCGGCGGCGTGATTTCCAGCCTCACGAATTCCGCGCGAAACGGGATGTCGCGGGTCCTCACTTCCTTGGTGAAACTGAACTCGAGGAGGTAGTGCGCCTAGTCCGTCTGCCAGATCAATCCGTCGGCTTTCACCGCGTTCTTTGGATCCTTCCCCCGCAGGGTGAACTTGGTCTTTGTGATCTTGTCCAGCGTCTCGGCGGACGTGCGGACGAGGGCGTCGAATTTTTCTTTGGCCAATTCCCCGGCATCACCCCGGGCATAGAGCATGACCGTGATTTCCGCTAGTTTTCCGTCCTTGAAGCGGGCGATGCTTTCGACGGCGGGGAGGCCGTAGGCGGTGAGCTCCATCCCGGCCACTCGCAGTGAGTCGCGGGTGGCGGAAGTCCATTTGTAGTCGAGCTGGGCGGCGGCCGCGAAAAACTCGTCGGGCTTTTACGCCCAGAGATTATCGGCGGAAAGCAACGAGTCGATGGGTTTGGCAAAAGCGGACGGAACGAGCGCGATTACGGCGAAGGCGGAGAGGAAACGAATCATTGGGAGTGTCGGTGAGGGTAGCGCGGCGGCGCGTCCTGCCAAGGGATTTGTTGGCGGTGATTTTTGATGGCGGTGGGCGGGCGGAAATCCGCACGAATTCCGATTTGATTTTTTCCGCGCAGCGTTCACAAGCTCGCGGCATGGCGAAGGCAAAGGACGAAAACCGGGTGGTGGTGAAGGTGTTTCTCTACGGGATCCAACCGCAGATCTGGCGGCGCTTTTCGATTTCCGCGGACATCACTTTCATCGAGTTCAGCGACGCGATCCAGTCGGTGATGGGCTGGGATAACAAGAGCCCGCACGAGTTCCGCCACGGCAAGGGCAAGCGGCTCGTCGATGTCATCGGCCCGATCGGGCTGGAAGACCAGACGGCGGGCGAGTTCCAGGACGAGGCGGTGCTGAAGGTGAAGGGTTTCCTCGGGAAACGCCGGCTGCCGATCCGGATTCTTTACCGCTATGATTTCGCTGACGAGTGGATCCATGAGATCATCTTTGAAAAATGGGCCGCTGGTGAAGGCGGACCGGAAGTGCTCGAAGGCGAGCGCGCCTGCCCGCCGGAGGATTTCGGCGGGACCTTCCAATACATGCAGGCGCTGCACGGCGAAATCGAGTGGGCGCATCCGGGCTACGATCCCGAGGCGTTCGATCCGAAGGCGGTGAGCTTCGAGCAAAAGAAGGCGGTGAAGAAGCGGAAGTGATCAGGACGGGTCGGATCGTCGGCCCATGGGTGTGATTTCCTGCTTCATGGCGAGGTTTTTGGCTTTCAGAAACACGGCGTCGGGCAGGTCGATGATGGTTTTCATATCCCCACAGACACTGGAAGAAGTTGTGGGCTCGGCAAGACTCCGGAAAATATGAAACACGAGAGGGCGAAGCCGATCATGAAGAGGAAACTCGCGGCGACCGGTGATCGCCGCCACGGTGCGGCTCACGCAAACTCCACACGATCATGAAGATCAGACAGAGCCGGCGGCGGGTCGAGTCGCTGAGGACCTCGGTCAATCGTCCTCGTCCTTCGCGCCCTTCACCCGGATCTTGCCGCGGAGCTTGGCTTCGATGAACGCGTCGAGATCGCCGTCCATGACGGCTTGGATGTTGTTCGTTTCCTCGCCGGTTCGGAGGTCGAGGACCTTCTGATAGGGTTGGAACACGTAGGAGCGGATCTGGTTCCCCCACGAGACGTCGCCCTTTTCGCCGTAGGCGCGGTCGGCCTCGGCTTTTTGTTTGTCCTCCTCGATCGTGTAGAGCTTGGCTTTGAGGATGTCGAAGGCGAGCTCGCGGTTCGCGCCCTGCGTCCGCGCGGCGGTGGAGCGGATCAGGATGCCAGTGGGAAGGTGGCGCAGGATGACGGCGGTTTCCACCTTGTTGACGTTCTGACCACCCTTGCCGCCGGAGCGGGTGGTGGTGATCTCGATGTCCTTCTCGTTGATCTCGATCTTGATTTCCTTGGAAACTTCCGGAGTCGCGTCGATCGAGGCGAACGACGTGTGGCGCTTGGCAGCGGAGTCGAAGGGGGAAATCCGGACCAACCGATGGACGCCGCGTTCGTTTTTCAGGAAGCCGTAGGCGTAGTCGCCAGTGATCTTCAACGTCGCGGTGCGCAGGCCGGCCTCGTCGCCATCCTGCCAGTCGAGCGTCTCGACGGTGTAGCCTTTTCGCTCGGCCCAGCGGGTGTACATGCGGTGGAGCATTTGCGCCCAATCGCACGCTTCCGTGCCGCCCGCGCCGGCGGAAATCACGAGGAAACAAGGGGAAATGTCGCTCGGCTGGTCGAGCAACGTCAGCAATTCGTAAGAGCGGATGTCAGCCTCCAGGCTCTTCGCGTTGGTGATCGCCTCGCGGGCGAGGTCGGCGTCGTCGTATTCCTTGGCGAGGGAGATTCCTTCATCGATGTCCGCCACGCGGGCTTCGAGCTTAAGGAAGCCTTCGAGCTTTTTCTTCAGCCCGGCGGCCTTGGAGCTGATGGATTTCGCCTTGTCCGAGTCGTTCCAGAACTCGGGCGCGCCCATCGCCTCCTCGAGCGTGTTGATTTCGTTTTCGAGTTTCGGGACGTCAAAGATACCTCCTGAGTTTCGACAGGCGGCTTTTCAAGCCAGCCGTGTCGAGCGCCAGGAGGTCAGCGGTAGGAAGTGAGGACATGCGGGCGGAGAGAAGGGCATCCGCCGCGATGAAGCAAGGCGGAACGTGGAATCGGGAAATTCAAGCTCACCTCGCCGTGAACGGGCTGTCTTCGCGGTGGCACCCTCATGATCGCATTGGGAAATCAGAACCGCGGTTTCCTCGTTGGTGGGCAATCGCATCGTGGATTCAAGCGGAAGACCTGCCTTGACGATGTCCTGCGCTGCTCGGAGGCGATTGTAATCCGCTCGGCGGGAGCAACCCACGCTTCCAGCTGCGGATTACAGGTTGAAGGGAAAAGGACGGGTGCGTCCTACGGCTTCTTGCCGTCATATTCCTGTTTCATTTTTTCGAGGACGGCGGGGACGAGTTCCTTGCTGTCGCGGTGGGCGAAGGCGGCGGCGAAGCGATCCCTGGTGCGCATGCAGCGCATCGGCAGCCAGTTGTTGCCGAAGGCGGCGTTGTAAACGGTGAAGACCTGGTCCCATCCGGTCATCTTTTCACTCTTGAGCGCGGGCAGGAACGAGCGGCCGTCGAGGTTCGGGATGGCGGGCAGGTCTTCGAGGAAGCCGGGGACTTCGGTGATTTCCTCCGTTTTGATATAGCGGCTGGGCGGCTCACCTTCGGCGAGGTCGTCGGGGCCTTTCATGCCGATGAACGGGCGGTGCGGGTCGTAGCAATTGACGTTGTGGAAAAACGGCCGCCCTTGTTCGCGCGCTTTCCGCAGGACCATGCGCGTGACCTCGGCGAGTTTCGACGGACGGCGGCTGATCGTGTCGTCGCCCACTTCCGAGCAGAATTTCTCCGATGGCTGGAGGTGCTTGCCCTTGCCGAATCGGGAGATCAGGTAGCCGGCGTCGCGCAGTTGTTCATTGAGCGTGCGGACTTCCGGTTTGACCGGGAAGAACCCCATCGAGCCGCTGCGGTGGGGGTAAAGGCCGGTGAACATGGTCTGGCGCACCGGCTGGCAAGACGGCGACGGTGGAATAGGCATGCTCGAAACGCCGGCCCTCGGCGGCGAGCTGGTCCACATGCGGCGTGAAGAACAGGATGTTGAGCGGCTGGGCCGCATGGAGTCCTGCTAGCGTGAGGAGCAATGTGGCGATGAGAAAGTATGGTGATTTCACGAGTTTCGAGAGGACGGAACAGGCCTTGGTTAGTGGATTCGACGGCGAACATGTTTCCACTCAGCGGAGGCCGACCGGAGTATCGAGGATCTCGCGCATGACAAAGGCGCGGCGCACTTCCGCGGGATCCCGCAAACGCGCGCGGATGCTTGCCGGAACTTGCGCCGTGGACTTTGCCACCCCTTTGGCCGCGACGCGCGCGCGGGTGGCGGCGGCACCGCCGGTGGTGGTGGCCTTGGTCTCGCGAATCTGGCGCAGGCGCTCGGCGAGGTCCTGCTGGTGCTTGAGGGCCTTGGCGGCTTCAGAGGCCGCCTCCATCTCATATCCCGCTTGCCGCAAGGGCGGCGGCACGGATGGCATGGTCCGCCGCTGCGGCTCGCCGTAGTCTTCATCCGGCGCGAAGACGTCCTCGGGATGGTAGGTTTCCTCACGCTCCCGGGCCGCCTTGGCTTTGGCTTCGAGCACGCTCTTCACCAGCGAGCCCACGCCTAGCAGGACGAGGACGACGATTTGAAAGTTATCGAAGATCCAGTTCATGACTTTTTGGGTTAGGTTTCATCAGGTGCCTTCGGGTTTCGAGATGTTGGTGCGCATCTGGGTGTCGGCCTTGACGTTTTCCATCTTGTAATAATCCATCACGCCTAGACGGCCGCTGCGGAACGCTTCGGCGATGGCGAGCGGCACCTGGGCCTCCGCCTCGACGACCTTCGCTTTCATTTCTGCGACGCGGGCGACCATTTCCTGTTCAAGCGCGACGGCGGCGGCGCGCCGGATTTCCGCCTGGGCCTGGGCCATGTTCTTGTTCGCCTCGGCCTGCGCCTCCTGGAGCTGGGCACCGACGTTTTCACCGACATCCACGTCCGCGATGTCGATGGAGAGGATTTCAAAGGCGGTGCCCACATCGAGGCCGCGGTGCAGGACGACTTTGGAAATCGAGTCCGGGGATTCAAGCACGGTCTTGTAAGATTCCGCGGAGCCGATGGTGGTGACGATGCCCTCGCCAACGCGGGCGATGATGGTTTCCTCCTTCGCACCGCCGACGAAGCGGTCGAGATTGGTGCGGACGGTGACGCGGGCGCGGACTTTCACCTGGATGCCGTCCTTGGCCACGCCGTCGATGGTGGTCCGGCCGGACGCGGGATTCGGGCAGTCGATGACTTTCGGATCAACCGAAGTGCGGACGGCTTCGACGACGCTTTTTCCGGAGCCCTTGGTGGCGAGGTCGATCGCGCAGGTGCGGTTCCAATCCAATGCAATGCCGGCTTTCTGCGCGGCGATGAGCGCCTGGATGGACGGGATGACGTTTCCGCCGGCGAGGAAGTGGGCTTCAATGTCGTTGATCGGAATCTCGATGCCGGCCTTCTTCGCGGTGATCCGCGCATCGACCACCATGCCGTATGGCACCTGGCGGAGCCGCATGGCGACGAGCTCGGTGAATCCGACGTAAGCGCCCGCAAGCCAGGCGCGGAGCCAGACGCTGAAGAAGGAGAGGATGATTCCAGCAAGCAAGATGCCGGCGATGGCGATGACGACGAGGATAATGGTGGGAAACATGGCGGTGGTATTTGGTTAGTTCTTGGTGAGAGTGACAATGAGACGGAAATTGTCCGCGCCGATGATTTCGAGCGCGGAACCTGCGGGCGCCTGGCCGGACTGGCAGAAAGCTTCATAGCGGCGGCCATCGACACGGACATAGCCGCTGGGTGAGAGCATGGTGAGCGCTTCGGCGGATTTGCCCACGAGCTCAAGCGCCTCCTTGCCGAGGGCCGCGCTGACCGCGGTGATTTCACGGGTGAGGAAGGCGCGTTTGCCCAGCTTGGTTTTCGGCAGGATGCGGAATTCGAGGAAGATCGCGAGGCCACCGATCACAAAGGCCGCGATGGCGGCCGTGATTCCACCAGCGGTTCCGTATTCCAGGAAAGCCATGACGCAGCCGCCGAACATCATCAACGCCCCGATCGAGCCGAGAATCCCGCCGGGCACGATCACCTCCACGGCAATGAGCAGAATCCCGATGACAAAAAGCAGGATGATCAACGTCATGACAAAACCTCCACAATCAGGCCGAATTCCGCAAGCCCGGTGACGATCACCGGCGTGCCCGCCTCCGCGAAACCCATCGCGAGCCGCGCCTCGTAGCGACTGCCGCCGATGTCCACCTGCCCGCTAGGGAAGAGCGCGGTGGCGGCGATGCCGGTCCTGCCAACCAAGTCCGCGGCGCTGGCTTCTCCGTCTCCAGTCAACGGACGCGCCGCCACCGGCTCGCCGCCCACGGCGGCGTTGAGGACCATCCGGTCCCACAGTCCGCCATTGGGAAGGTATTTCAAAAGGGCGGCGAACAGCAGCACCGCCAGAACCACTCCAGACAGGACGTTGACCAACGGCATCACGAACACGTCGCCGGAAATCGGAATCGGCTCGCTGGGCCAGAGATCGGTCATCGCCCACACCAGCGACCCTAACATCAAGGCGGCCCCGGACACCGCCAGCAGCATCACGCCCGGAAAGAAGAACAGCTCGGCGGCGACCAGGGCCAGGCCTAGCAGGAAGAACAGGACGGGCTCGTGTCCTGAAAGACCCGCGACGAACTGGCCGAAGAAGACCAAGCCGAGCAGGGTGATTCCGGAAATCCCGAACACTCCGAATCCGGGGGTCTTGAACTCAATGAACAGGCAAACCAGCCCGAGCCCGAGCAGCAGCGGAGTGATCCGGGTGAGATATTGCGCCAGTCTTTCCGACCACGTGACTTCGAGGGTCTTGACCGAATAGTTTCCCGCGCCATGGAGCCGGTCCAACAAGGCTTCGAGGTTTTCGGCGATTCCCGCGCCGAGCAGCGGTTGCGGCGGATCGCCGTAGGTTTTCACGGCCTCCTGCGCGGTTAGTGATAGCAGCTCCCCCTTTTGTTTGATCACTTCATCCCCGATCTTGAGTTCGGATTCCATGTCGATCATCGCCGAAATCACCTCCCCCCGATAACCCTTGCCCTCGGACATCGAGCGGACCCTGGCCTTGAGGTAGCTGACGATTTTCCCGCGCATGGTGCTTTCGATTTCCATGCCGGTGGCCAGCACGGGAGCGGCCGCGCCGATGATGCCGTCGGGCGCGAAGTAGATTTCATCGGTGCCGGCGGAAATGAGCGCACCGGCGGAAATCGCCTCGCGGTTAATGTAAGTCACCGTTTTTCCCGGGAATTTTCCGAGCGCCTTGAGCATCTCGAAGGTGACTTCAAGCGAGCCGCCGGGCGTTTCCATGTCGAGGACGATGGTGTCCACCTTGTCCTCGATGGCTTCCTTCAAGCCGCGGCGGAGAATGTAGAGCTCGGGCTTCGCGATCTGGCCGCGAATCGGAATCACCACCACCTTGGGCGTGGCGGCGATGGCGACCGGCTCGTCCGCGCGCGTGGGGCCCTCGGATAGAAATCCGAGGAGCGCTGCAAAAGCGATGCGCAATTTTCGAGTCACAAGTGAAACATGCCCGAGGGCTTGTTCCGGTGCAAGCTCCCGGTTGTTGGAAGAACCGACGAAATTTCCAACCGTTCGCCAGGATCACTCGGGAGTGATCTGATACTGCGTCCCGGTGGTGGTGGGGAAGCGGAAGACGCCGTCCTGAGCGGTGAGCCGGGCGCTGCCGCCGGATTTTTCCTGAAGCGTGATGGCTGCCGGATTGCCATGGATGCGGAGGACCACGGGGTTGCCCAATTCCGAGCGGAGAGTGGCGGCGGTGAGCTTGCCGTCCCGCCATCGCACATCGACGCCGAAATTTCCACGCGCCTTGAGACCGCTCACGCTGCCGGTTTTCCATCCGGGAGGGACTGCGGGAAGAAGTGAAATCTCATCCGCATGGGACTGGAGCAAGGTCTCGCAAATGCCCGCGGTGATGCCCAGGTTGCCGTCGATCTGGAACGGCGGGTGCGAGGTGAAGAGGTTGGGCAGCGTGTTGAAGGTGAGCAGGCCGCGGATCATGTCGCTGGCCTTTGCGCCCTCGCCGAGACGCGCCCACAAGGCGGTGCGCCACGCCCAGGTCCAGGAGCGGCGGGAGTCGCCGGAGGTGCCGCGCGCCTGGAGGGAAACGGCCGCGGCCTTTGCCAGATCGGGCGTGCCGGTCAGGCTGATTTGGCGGCCGGGATGGACGGCGAAGAGGTGCGAGGTGTGGCGGTGGCCGGACTTTTCAAGCTCCGGACGCTCGGTGGTCCACTCCATGATCTGTCCCCATGAGCCGATCTTCGGACCTGGCAGTTTCTCGCGGGCGGCGGCGGTTCTTTCGACGAGGGCATCCTTTTTGCCGAGCGCCTTGGACGCGTCGAGCAGGTTGGTGAAAAGGTCCCAGACGATCTGTTGGTCGTGGGCCACGCCGTCTTCGCGCGGGCCGTGCTCGGGTGACCAGCCTTGCGGCACGACGAGCTTGCCGTCCTTTTCGACGAGGTGATCGAGCCAGAATTCCGAAACGTCACGCAGGACGGGCCATGCGGTTTCCGCCAGATAGGCCTTGTCGCCGGTGAACGCGTAGTGGTCCCAGAAATGCTGGGCGAGCCACGCGGAGGAGGGCAGGTTCCACTTCCAGCCGTTTCCGCCGAAAATGTTCACGGACGTGCGCATCGTCCAGCCGGGCGTTTTCTCGCCGAATTCCTTCAAGGTGGCCGTGCGGCTCCCGGGGATCATCGCGACCGTCCAATCGACCAGCGGCCGCACGCACTCGGTCAGGTTGGCGGGCTCGGCGAGCCAGTAGTTCATCTGGAGGTTGATGTTCGTGTGGTAGTCGGAATACCAGGGGGGGTTGTTGCGGTCGTTCCACAGGCCCTGCAGGTTCGCCGGCAGAAATCCACGGGAGCTTGAGATCAGCAGGTAGCGGCCGTATTGGAACATCAACGCCTCGAGGTGCGGATCGGCGGCGCCGTCCTTGTACGCGGCCAAACGGTCCTCGACGGATTTTCCAACAGGTGGCGGACCCAGATCGAGATCGACGCGGCCCATCAGGGATTGGAAATCCGCGATGTGCGCCGCCTTGAGGGCCTCGTAATTTTTGCCCTCCACGGCGGCGGCCTGTTTGACGACCGTCTCGGCGGGGTCGACGCCCGAACGGAAATTTTTCGCCGGATCGAGCGCGTAATCGGTGGTGGCGGCGAGCACGAGAGTGGCGGAGTTCCCCGACCAGGAAACCTGGTCACCGGAGCTCGTCACCTTGCCGCCGTCACATGACACATCAACGCGCGCGGCGTAGCGGAGACCGTTGGCAAGCGTGCCGGAAAACGCGGTGGCGGTGCCGAGGGTCGTGCTGGTCTCGCCATGAGCTCCGGTTAGTTTGAGCTTTCCGGCGACTTTTCCGGGTTGGTCGGCGGTGATTCGGACGATGATGACCTGGTCCGGATGGCTGGCCAAAACCTCGCGGGTGAAGGTGGTTCCCGCTTGTTTCCAAACGGTGCGATGGACGGCGTCCGCGAGGTTCAGGGTTCTTGAAAATCCTTCGGGAGCGGGTCCTTCCGGCGGGGAGCCGGTTTCCATTTCAAGATACAAGTCGCCGAAATTCTGATAGCACCCGAATTCGTTGACGTCGTAGCCGCCGGACGGGTTCGCGCCGCCGGTCCACAGGCTGCTGTCGTTGAACTGGATGCGTTCCCGCAGCGGGCTGCCGAAGACCATCGCTCCGATGCGGCCGTTGCCGACCGGTTGCGCGTGGCTTTCCCAGTTGGAGGCGAGCGAGGCGTCGGAGACACCGAATTCTTTGGCCGAGCTTACCTCCTTGCCGCCGGTGGCGATCCGGTCGAACTGGATTTCAAGTGGCTGCACCGCATAAAGCGGGGCGACGAACAGAGGGAGAAGAATAATATGACGCATGGCCGGTTGGAATCGTGTGAGGGCTTGTTACCACTTGGAATACCACCCGAACCAGGCATGTATTTCAATTAAATTGATCTCAGGCAGGCTTGTTCGCGCCCGCGTTGCGGATCTGGTCGAAGGTGCCCTCAATGAGTTGCTTGCCTTGCTCGCCGATGTTGTGATAGATGGTGGACATCGTCTGGATCGTGCTGGCGGCCGGGCCGGCGAAGGTGAACTCGCAGTTGGTGATCTCGCATTGGTTGAGGGCGAAGGGACCGTAGCCGAGGACGACAAAGCGGCAGTTGGTGAATTCGCAGCCTTCGTATTCGTGGAAATCGAGGACCACTTCTTCGTTGGCGAATTTGTTCTTGGTGATTTTCATCTGGTTTTCAGGGGTTGGTGTTCGAGGTTTTATTTGTCCACCCTTTGAAATTCATTCTGATCGGGAAACCCGGCTGTCCAGCTGGAAAACCTGACCGGAGGTATGGGGGAGATCCTCGTGGAGATAGCGGATGAATTTGGCGACCGCCGCGGGAGCGTTGAAGCGGCCCAAAGCGTGGTCTGCTTGAATTTCGGCTTTCCGCGAGTCAGACACGGTTTGGGTCATCCGCGTTTCCATGAATCCCGGCAGAATGGCGTTGACCCGGATATTCGACGGTCCATGTCTGGCGGCCAGATCGGCGACCAACCCGAGCAAGGCCGCTTTGGACGCGGCATAAGCGG
>JBFZFJ010000037.1:0-7853 GCA_041306405.1 Verrucomicrobiales bacterium
GTGTTCGCCGATGTCCATGAGCTGGCAATGAGATGAGCGGATGCGCCGGACATTGGCTTTCCATGGGCGTCGGCGAACACGTTTCGCCGCTCCTTGAACCGCCCGT
This sequence comes from Verrucomicrobiales bacterium, assembly GCA_041306405.1. Classification (GTDB taxonomy): domain Bacteria; phylum Verrucomicrobiota; class Verrucomicrobiia; order Verrucomicrobiales; family Akkermansiaceae; genus Luteolibacter. Next base: position 107 of record JBFZFJ010000037.1, read on the forward strand.
TTGTCGGCTTTTTGAGCAATCAGCCCTTAACTTGACGCGCATGCCCCGAGGGTGAGCATGCAGATGAAAAGCGAATGTGGAGTGCTTTTCTTTGTCTCCCCTCCGGCATCGACGCTCACAGAGCGCCGCTACAAGCGTTCCAAAGAATCCTCGCCCCCTCGCGGTCCAATCTCTCCCTCTTCGACCTTCGACTTTCAGACCTCCAGAATCTTCCTCTTCCTCATCTCACGCCGCTGGCGACAAGTGGGCGGCCCACGGCGGAGCGCGCCCTACCGACCTCCGACTCTTCCTCTCAGCTTTTCAGCTTTTCAGCATTTACCTCCCCATGGACTTCACCATCGTCACCGCCAGCTACAACTACGGCCACTACATCGGCGAGTGCCTGCAGAGCGTGGCGGCTCAGGAAGGCGTGAGCTTCGAGCATCTGGTGATGGACGCGGGGTCCAAGGACGACACCGCGGAGGTGGTGGCGCGCTTTCCGCACGCATCGTTGTTCCAGGAGCCCGACAAGGGCATGAGCGACGGCATCAACAAGGGCTTCCGCCGGGCCACCGGCAAGTGGGTGATGTGGCTGAATGCGGATGACCGGCTCAAACCCGGCGCCCTGAAGGCCGTGAAGGAATTCGCTGAAATGAACCCGGATGCTGATGTGATCCATGGTGGCTGGGATTACATCGACCGCGAAGGGAAGTTCATCCGGCGCATGCCGGCGATTCCATTCGATTTCCGGATTCTCGTCCAGCAAGGCTGTTATATCGGATCCACCGCGTGTTTTTACCGCCGCGAGACAACCATTGCGGAGGGATACCTGCTGGACATCGACTTCGGCTTCTGCATGGACGGGGAGTATTACGCCCGCCTCGCCCATTTCGGAAAACGCTTCGTCTATCTGCCTGAAGTCCTGGCCGACTTCCGCCTGCACGGCGAGAGCATCAGCCAGAAAAGCCTAGGCAAGGACGACATGAAGAACGTGCTGCGGATGCAACGGCAGGCCGCCGAGCCGCGGGCGATCCGTCGAATTTACGGAATCAAACCCTTCAAGGATGAAAACCTAAGCCTAGTGGTGGACGGAATTCTCTATCATGTCTATCGTCTGAAGAAAGGGATGCTAAGAGCCATGTATGGACGAAAAACCAAGGGGTAGGACATCCCTTTCTACCCACTTTGACATCTCCGCAGGTAGCGCCGCACCGCCGGGGCAGCAAGCCAAAGGAACGCGGAATCTGAGGCCCAAGAAAAGCCATTCAGTCACCTGTTGGGCTCCTCTTCCTCACCTCTTTGACTGCTGCCCCGGCGGTGCAGCTCTACCTGCTGCCCCGGCGGTGCAGCGCTACCTTTGCAACCCTCATCTCTTCCATCATGACCGACCTTGAGACCATCGACGAGGTATTTCCCTTGTTTGAGATGCGCGCGGGCGAATGGATGACGCTTCACCGCAACGGGCGGATTCTCCTCGCTCTGCCTCCCGGAAGACGGGGCGCGTTGCGGGCGCTGAATCTCTATCAACCCCAGCGATTCAAGGCCCGCGCCACCATCACAGTGCTTCGTCTCGCCGTTGGACTGGGATTGCATCGGTGGCTGCTGCCCAAGGTCCGATGCCATGGCGGCATGGTTGCAACAGAGCCCGATCTCCCCAGAGCCACCCCCTACACGCTCGGCATCTTGCTCGGCAGTCCCGAGCACCGGGTGCGTCGAGCGATCGCCAGCTACCAGAATGGCGGAGAATGGGAGGTGGCAAAAATTTCCTTCGGCGAGACCGGCGCACGGGTGCTCGAAGACGAAGCGGCGATTCTTGAAGAGTTGCAACCGCTAGCAGCAGGGGTGCCGCGTTTGCTGGGGCTACATCGCGGGCATGATGTCACGGTGATGCGCATGCCCTACCTAAGCGGCAAGACCATACCACCCGGCGAATTCAGCGAGGCCCTTCATTTACTGGAGCAATGGATCTCCAAAGCCGCCCCACAATCGATCACCGGATTTCCCGAGTGGGCGGCGATTGAATGCGCGTTGAGAGAGATGGAGCATGGAGAACAGGTGATCCGGATGCTGTCGCAAGAACAAGTTCGGCCAGTGATATGTCATGGCGATTTCGCCCGCTGGAACCTCCTCAAACAAGCCGACGGCAGCTTGATCGTCCTGGATTGGGAGTGGGGACATGCGCACGGCATGCCGGGGATCGACCTAGCACATTATTTTCTCCAGGACGCACGCTTGGTGCAAAGGCTATCGCACCCAGAAGCCATCGCCAAGACGATCCAGAACTTGAAGCGACCCGAGTGCGCCAATTATTTCAAACAAACTGGTTGGAGCGGCGATCCATTACTACCCATCATCGCCAGCCTAGCCTACAAACAAGGCGCCGGGCATCAGGAGAACCGGGAGATGATGGGGGGAATTTTGAATTTTGGATTTTGAATTTTGGATGGGAAGAAAATGCCGTCTTGTAGCGGCGCGTCTACTTGTCCCGGCGAAGCTCGCAGCGCGAAGACGGATGACCGTCGCATTTCACCCGCTACCACTCCAGCCCCGAAAGCGGTAGAATGCTGAGCGGCGTGGATTCTGGATAATCCTTCTCATTCGCGGTGATCAGCGCATGCATTCCAGCCACCGATGCAGTCGCAAGAATCTGCAAATCATGCAATCTCTTGCCGCGAATTCGGTATTTACCGGCCCATTCAACGAACAACTCTCCGGCTTGCAGGGTTTCCGCAACCAACGAGACTCTTGTTTGAAACTGTTTGATGTTGTCGAGAGCCAGATCCGTCGTCATGCCCAAGCCATTATTTTCAACCGGCCTTGTGGCTACGACCAGGTATTCACGGAGGACTTGGGTGCCTAGAAAAAGATCCACCCCATCGTCGGAAGCATTTCGAAACAAGCCGAGTGCTTGGGCATGAAGTCGCCGCCCCTCGTCAGTTGCTTCCAGAAGCACGTTGGTGTCCACAAGCACCTTGGTGCCCCGCTCAATCTTCATAAAGACCCTCCCTGGACCAGTCTTGATTGCCTTGAGTCCTGACCGTATGAAGTGAGAATTCCGAACCGCCACCGCATACGGACTGTTTCGCCGCTTCCTCCAGCAAGACCTGCAATTCACCCTGAAGCGAGCGGTGATGTCGGCTGGCCCGTCGCTTGAGTCGTTCGATCGTTTGCTCTGGAACGTCGCGAATGTGTAGTGATTTCATAATGGTAGCATAATGCGCCCAAAGGGAAGGACAAGCGGAAAATCGGCGTCCCACTTCCCCCGCGCGGGCGAAGTGGGAATGAAATGCTGCGCGCGGGTCCAGCGGCCACGACGCTCACAGAGCGCCGCTACAAGCGTCTCATCCGCACCTGTAGCGGCGCGTCTATGACCGTCGGACTTCCCCTTTTCCCGCCGGGGGCTAAACTCTTCCCTTCGACGTTCGATGTTGGACGTTCGATGATCGCAGCTTCTTCCTCCTCCAAAGAAGACGACAGTAAGGTCGTCACTCCTTATTCAAAATCCCCGCTCCGCGCCCCCTTGCGACCTCAGCGCCTCGGCGGTTCAAACGTCTTCTCACAGGCATCGACGCTCACAGAGCGACGCGACAATCTTCCGCACCCTGTCGCAATTTGCCTTCTCCCGCCGGAGGCTGTTCTTCCTCTTCAACATCTCACGCCGCTGGCGACAAGTGGGCCAGCCCGGCGGTCCAGCCCTACCGACCTTCGACTTTTAGACTTTAAGACCTTCGACTGCTTCCCCACCATGCCCTCTCATAAACCCCACATCCTCCTGATGGGCCAGACTCCGCCGCCGTGGCACGGCCAGGCGGTGGCGACGCAGATCCTGTTCGAACACGACTGGCCGGAATTCGAGGTGCACCGGCTGCGGATGGAGTTCAGCGAGGAGATGCTGGAAGTGGGGCGCTTCCAGTGGAAGAAGATCCGGCATTTGTTCCACTTGATCCGCAAGGCGCGGGAAATCCTCAAGGCCAATCCCGGCTGCGTGCTTTTCTATCCGCCCGCGAGCGCGAAGTGGATCCCCTTCCTGCGGGACGTCGTATTCCTAACGAGCGTGCGGCATCTGGCGGGGAGCACGGTGTTCATCTTCCACGCGAGCGGGCTGCCGGTTTTCGTGGACGCCGGACCGGTCCGGCGGCTGATGGGCCGCGCGGCCTACCGCGGCGCCGACGTCGCCTTGGAGGTGGCGCAGGAAGCGGTGACTCCGCACGAGGTTTTCTCCGCCAGGAGCTGGCAATGGTGCCCCTGCGCGATCGCTGTGCCGGACTTGGTTCACGAACCCCGTCCGGACCAGGGCCCGTTGACCGTGTTGTTTGTCGGAAGCCTGCAGGAGGGCAAGGGGCTGGTCGAGATTTTCAAGACGGCGTCCTTGCTGAAACAACAGGGACGCGAGCAGGATTTCCGCTTCCGCATCGTCGGGAAATGGTTCTCACAGGAGTTTGAAAGCGACATCCGCCATCTGCGGGCCGAGTTGGAGCTGGAGGAAATGGTGGAGCTGGCCGGGCAGCTAACCGGCGACGAAAAGTGGCGGACCTACGCCGGGGCGAGCGTGTTTTTCTTCCCCACCCATTACGCCTCCGAGGCGACGCCGATCGTCCTGATGGAGGCGCTCGGGGCGGGCCTGCCGCTCCTGACCACCCAGTGGGCGGGAATTCCCGCGATGCTCGAGGGCTGTGAGACGGCGTGGTTGTTGCCGGTCCGCTCTCCGGACCGATACGCGACCGCGCTGGCAGAGCTCCACGCCCGCAGACATGAACTCGGCGAGATGCGTGACGCCTCGCGCGCCTTCTATCAAAAGAACTTCCTGCCGGAACGTTTCATCGAGCGGGTGGGAAACGCGTTCGTCGCGGCGGCCGGGGCGGCGTCATGGATACCGCAAAGTTCGCCGTCGGCGACAACCATTGAAACCTGTGGCGGCGGTGTGTCACCGTCGCTGGATACCCAGGCGGATTTGGAAACACCGACGGTCACAGACCGCCGCTACAGTTCCGACGCCTCTTCCGACCTTCGACCTTCGACTTTCAGACCTCCAGACTCTCCCTCTCCCCACGCCGATGGCGACAAGTGGGCGGCCCACGGCGGAGCGCGCCCTACCGACCTTCGACCTTCGACTTTCAGACCTTCGGACTCTTCACCTATCCACCTCACCGCCTATCTGGCGGACCAGAACCCGGGTCATGACCGGAGCTTCGGCATCTCGCGGATGTCGCAGGTGGTGCTGGAAGCCCTCCAGGCGGGGGGGCGGGTGGCAATCGAGACGATCGCCTCCAAGACCTCGCAGCAGGCGCCCGCCGGGGTCGCCTCCGCCCGCATCCTGCCCTGGGGGACGCGGCGGAAGTGGATGCGGTTTTTAACCGATCACCTGCACCCGCTGGTTCTCCAGCACGCCTCGCCGCCGGACGTCTGTTATTTCCCGAAAGGCTACCTGCCGCTTTTCAGCCGGTTTTGCAAGCCGTCGGTGGTGACGATCCACGACACCATCATCCAGTATGACGAGGACCACTACCCGCAGTGGCGGAAGCCGCGGGAGTATGCCTATTGGGCGCTGATGCTGAAGCACACGCTGCGGCAGGCCGACCGGATCCTGACGGTTTCGGAATCGTCGAAACGGCAGATCCAGGAATTCATGGCGCGCCACGGGATTCCCCGCAACGGGATCACCGTCACCTATGAACCCTGTTTGTACGAACGAATCCCCCAACCGGTCGAACCGGTGAAGGAGAACTACGTGATCCACCTGGCTTCCTGCGAACCGCACAAGCGGACAGCGCATCTGATCCGCTGGTGGCACGAGGCGGAATCGCAGGGGCGGAACCTGCCGATGCTGCACCTGATAGGCATGGTGCCGCCGGAGGTGCAGTCGTTGCTGGCCAGCTCGCACAGCATCGTCAAGAGCCCGTTCCTGGAGGAGGCGGCCTTGCAGGCGGCCTATCGTTCCGCCCGCGCGCTGATCCTGCCCTCGGAGATCGAGGGCTTCGGCCTGCCGGCGCTGGAGGCCTATTACCTCGGGACTCCGGTGTGCTTCGTGAGGGGAACCTCGGTGGAGGAAATCCTCGGCGTGGCCACGGCCAAGGGCGGCTTCTCGCTGGAGAGCGCCGGCTCGCTCTGGCGCGCGCTCGACGAGGTCGTGGCGATGCCCGCGGAGGAAGTCCGCGAGTGCGGGCTGAAACTGCGTGAAACCTACGCGGCTGCGAAAGTGGCGGAGCGGATGCTTTCAGTTTTTGACGAGGTCAGAAACTGCGGATGTTGAATTTTTGAATAGGGGGCGGATCGCGACTGCCTCAAGGAGCAGCGATACTCCGATTCGCCCCGCGCATGGAAAGCCAATGGATGGGCTTCGCGCTTTTTCATTGGCACTTCATGCGCATCGGCGATTCGGAGACCGCCGCTCCATGCCCCCCACTTTCAGTTACCCACCTTTCCCATCTCTTTGGCTGCGCTTTGACCTGGGTGCGCCTCACACCCCCTCGCCCCTCCGGGCACGTCGCTTCGCTCCTGTCCAAACTGCCTGCAATCCTTCGGCAGTTTTGTCCAAAACGGCGACATGCCTTCGCCGTTTTTCGGTGGTAGCGACCTACCCTTCCCCTCCTCATCGAAGCATCGCCAGAGTCTGGTCTTTTCTACAAATTTCAGATTTTCAGCATTTCAGCATCTCAGCCCTTACCTCTAACATGCTCCGCGCCATCCTCCGCAATGCCGGTATTCATCCGCAGCGCCTCCTCTCCGCCGTGCGGGGCTGGCGGCGCTATCTCCGGGACCGGGCGGCATTCCGGCGAGCGGGCAACCATGGCTCGTTCGCCTGGAGCAGGGAACTGCCGATCCTCACCGAGTGGGACGAAACCTCCGGCAGTCTCGGGGCGTATTTCCACCAGGATCAGTTGGTGGCAGGCTGGATCTATCAAAATTCACCGCGCAGGCACCTGGATGTGGGTTCGAGGATCGACGGATTCATCGGTCACCTGGCGGTCTTCCGCGAGGTGGAAGTGCTGGATATCCGCCCCCAGCCCCACACCATCCGGAACATCGTCTTCCATCAGCTCGATCTGATGGAGCAACTCCCGGCGGCCTGGGTCGGTTGCACGGATTCATTGTCGTGCCTTCACACGATCGAGCACTTCGGACTGGGGCGCTACGGGGACACCATCGATCCCGAAGGTTACCTCAAGGGACTTGAGCAGTTGAAGCGGATGGTCGAACCGGGCGGCACGCTCTATCTCTCCACTCCGATCGGGCCGCAGCGGATCGAGTTCAACGCGCACCGGATTTTCGCGACGGAGACCCTGGTGGGGTGGTTCGCCGACGGGTGGGAGATCGAGCGGTTCGCCTATCTGGATGATTCCGAACTCATGCATGATGACGTCGATTTGAAAACCGCCGACCTGGCGAACCACTTCGGCTGCAGGACGGGTTTGGGAATCATCGCGGCGAGAAGAGTCCGGTAGGGCGGTGTTTCAGAGCGCGCATATTCCACGCGCTTTCGGAATGCGAATATTCTATCGGCTGGAATTCAAGCTGGTGACAGGATGTCGCCAAGCCGCCAGCCGACAGCATGTCGGCGCTCCGGACGGCAAGACCGACGCCCCGTCTTCTCTGGAAATTTCAGCTTCTCAGCTTTTCAGAATTTCAGCCTTTACCTCACAAATGCTCCGCATCCTCCTCCTCGGCCGGACCGGCAACCACCTTTTCCAGTATGCGCTGGGGCGGGTGCTGGCGGAGAAGCACGGCGTGCCGCTGGTCATGGACGCTTCCTGGTTCAACGAGGAGGGCT
>JBFZFJ010000038.1:0-4982 GCA_041306405.1 Verrucomicrobiales bacterium
GTGGCAGGCGGGGGAATTCCGCTTTCCTTACGCTTGAATAACAAGCGCTTTTGCCCGTCGTGCCAACCGCATTTTCACGCCAATTTCAAATCGTCACGAAATTTCCACTTCTCCGCTGAAAGCCCGCCCGAGAATCGCACCTTGACCCCGCACGCTTCGCACTCTACCTAGGCCGCCGCATGGGATTTGACACACTTGGGCTCTCCGCAGCCGTTCTGGAAGCCATTGAGGAGTCCGGTTACACCACGCCTACGCCGATCCAGGCGCAGGCCATTCCGCTCATCCTCGAAGGAAAGGACCTCATCGGGGCCTCCCAGACAGGCACGGGGAAAACCGCCGCCTTCGCGCTTCCCACCCTTTCGAAAATCGAGAAACTCGGCAAACCGCAGATTCTCGTCCTCGAGCCGACCCGCGAGCTGGCCCACCAGGTCGCCGAGCAATTCGAGAAATACGGCAAGCACACCGGTCTGAAAGTCGCGCTCCTCTACGGCGGCGTCGGCCTCGGCACCCAGTGCGAGCAACTCGCCGCCGGTGCCGACATCGTCGTCGCCACGCCCGGCCGCCTCGTTGACCACTTCTACCGCACCTCCATGCGCTTCGGCGAAATCAAGGTGCTCATCCTCGACGAAGTGGACCGCATGCTCGACATGGGATTCCTCCCGCAGGTCCGGAAAATCGTCAATCTCTGCCCGTGGGAAGGCCGCCAGACCTTGTTTTTCTCCGCCACCATGCCCCCGGCGATCCAGACCTTCGCCCAATGGTGCCTCACCGATCCGATCAGCATCGAGATCGCCCGCACCTCCATCCCCACCAGCGTCACCCACGCGTTCTATCCGGTCGCCATGGACCAGCGCGACGAGCTGCTCTTGGAACTCCTGAAACAAACCGACTACCACTCGGTGATGATTTTCACCCGCACCCGCAAGGAAGCGGACCAGCTCACCTCGCTGATCAAATCCACCGGCCAGACGAAAGTCGCCGCCATGCACTCCGACATCAACCAAGTCGACCGCATGAAGGCGCTCGCTGGATTCAAGGCCGGTGACTACGAAATCCTCGTCGCCACCGACGTCGCCGCCCGCGGCATCGACATCTCCGGCGTTTCCCACGTCATCAACTACCGCGTCCCGGAAAACGCCGAGGACTACGTCCACCGCATCGGCCGCACCGGCCGCGCCGAGGCCGAGGGCGACGCCTTCACCATCCTTACCGCCGATGAGCTCGACTACGCGAAATCCGTGGAAATCTTCATCGACCAGCCGATCCCGCGCCGGAAACTGGAGGATTTCGACTACATATACACCGCGCTGCTCGACGACTCACCGATCAAATCGGTGCGCCGCAAGAAGGTCGGCGGAAAAAAGCGCCGTTGACCGATGCCTTGCGCTACAACAATGTAGCCACATGAGAATTGCCGCTGTCCGCGATCTTCGCAACCACTGCTCCAGCCTCCTGAGATGGGTCAGTGCCGGTGAGGAAGTCGTCATCACCCAACGCGCCAAACCTGTTGCGAGGCTTGTTCCGGAAAAGCCGGAGGTGCACGAGCAAGTGAATTGGGCGGACAGTCCTGCGGTGACCCGTGACCGCACGGGTGAGAGAATGCTCACCGCACAGGAATCTTTGGATCTCATCCATGACGCAGCAAGCAAGTGGTGATCTGCACCGATACCAGTTTCCTGTTCTCACTGTATGGGAATGATTCCAAAACACCCGATTCGGTGAAATGGAGCGCAAGCAACAACGTTGCCATCTTGATTACCGCATTGACGCATTTCGAATTGATCAATGCCCTTCGTTTTGCTGAATGTCGGCGTTTCATTGGAATAGGTGATTCGGACCGATTCGCCGCCGATTTCCACACCGATCTCAAGGGAGGAAGATTGATAGAAAGATTCTGTGATCTCGCGGATATCCTGGCGGAAGCTTCCCGCCTTTCCCTAGCCCATACCCTCACCGGCGGCCATCGCGGTTTCGACATCCTTCACGTGGCCGCAGCGAAAGTGATCGGTGCCACCCGTTTCCTAACTTTCGACGCGACCCAGAAAAAGCTAGCCGACAAAGAAGGCCTCATTGTCCCCCTCTGATGCGTGTCCTCTCCATCGATCCCGCCGTGCGCAACACCGGTTACGCCGTGCTTGAAGGCGATCCGCGCAAGCCCACCGTGCTCGCCTTCGATGTGATTTCCATCCCGAAGACTGTCACGCAATCCGCCGCGCTCTCCGCCATCCGGACGCATCTGGTCAACGTCATCCAGAAATTCCAACCAGATGAAGTCGCCGTCGAGGGCATCATTTACGTCCAGTCCCACCAGACCGCCATTTCCATGGGCGCCGCACGCGCCGCCGCGCTCATTGCCGCGGCCGATCACGGATTGCGGGTTTTCGAATACTCGCCGAAGAAGGTGAAGATGGCCGTCGTCGGCAATGGCAACGCCGACAAAAAACAAGTCGCCTTCATGGTCCGCGCCCTCCTCGGACTCGCCGAAACACCGCCGTCCGACGCCGCCGACGCTCTCGCCATCGGCATGGCCCACCTCCAGGCGTCCGATCCGCTCAAAGCCAAACTCCTCGAACGCCGCCTCGTCTAACCGTAGCGGCGATCACCGGTCGCCGCATCAAACATTCATGCTGGAAATCCTCCACCTCCCCGCCCCCATCGACTACGAAGCCGGCCTTCGCCTTCAGGACCAACACGTCGCCGCCATCCTCGACGGCACCGGCGGCGACACCATCCTCCTTCTCGAACACCACCCGGTTTACACCATCGGCCGACTGCGCGACCAATCCTCCCTCCGCGATCCCGCCTCGCTCCCCTACCGCGTCCACGAAATCAACCGCGGCGGCCAGGCCACCTATCACGGTCCCGGCCAACTCGTCGGCTACCCGATTCTTGATCTCACCCCGCGCGGCAAGGACCTCCACGAACACCTGCGGAAACTCGAAGACTCCCTCATCCGCGCCTGCCGGAAATTCGGCGTGCAAGCCGGCCGCCGCGAAGGCCTCACCGGCGTCTGGGTGGAAAACCGCAAACTCGCCTCCATCGGCGTCGGCGTTAGGAAATGGATCTCCATGCACGGCTTCGCCATCAACATCACCCGGGAAAGCCTGCCGCCCTTCTTCGCCATCACGCCGTGCGGCATCGACGGCGTTTCCATGAGCTGTCTGGAAACCGAAGCCGGCCGGAAAATCAGCGTCGCCGAGGCTGCGAAGGTGATTGCTGAAGAACTGCGCGAGCTGTAAGGAGGGTTGACGTGTCGTCAACCCGTGTGGACCGAAGGTCCACACTCCTTACCGCCCGCCCTTCTTCACCCAGGAATCTTTGAGTGCGACGGTGCGGTTGAAGACGGGCTTCGTGCCGGGTTGGTGGTCGATGGCGTCGGCGATGAAGTAGCCGGTGCGGTCGAACTGGCAGGAAAAACCGGCGTCCGCGGTGGCGAGCGCGGGCTCGATCTTGGCGTTGAGCGTCTTCAGCGAATCCGGGTTGATGACGCTGAGGAAGCCGCCTTCCGCGCTATCAGGATCTTCCTCGGTGAAGAGCCTGTCATAAATGCGGACCTCCGCATCGACGCCGGTGGCGACATCGACCCAGTGGATAGCGGCCTTGCAGACAACGCCTTCCGGCGAGTCCGCGCCGATGGTGCCGGGGAGGATTTCCGCGCGGATGAGGGTGATGCTTCCGGCAGCGTCCTTTTCGAATCCGGCGCAGCGGATGATGTGGCCGCCCTTGAGACGGACATAACGATCCGGGCCGAGGCGGAAGAACTTCTTCTCGGGCACTTCCATGAAATCCTCACGCTCAATCCAGACTTCGTTAGAGATCGGAATGTCGCGGTTGCCCATCTCCGGATTCTGCGGGTGGTTGGGAACCTCGACGCTGGCGAGCGGTTCGGCGGACCAGTTTTCGAGAACGACCTTCACCGGATCGAGCACGGCCATGCGGCGCGGCGCGGAGTGGTTGAGGAAATCCCTGACGTCGAACTCCAGCAGCGCGACATCCGTGGTGCCGCTGAACTTGGTGATGCCCACCCGCTTGCAGAAGTGCACCACCGCTTCCGGCGGATAACCACGGCGGCGGAGGCCGGAAATCGTCGGCAGGCGCGGGTCATTCCAGCCGCTCACGCGACCTTCCTGGACGAGCTGGAGCAGCTTGCGCTTGCTCATCACGGTGTAGGTGAGATTGAGGCGGGCGAACTCGATTTGCCGGGGCTTGGACGGCACCGGGCAGTTCTCGATGAACCAGTCGTAAAGCGGGCGGTGGTTCTCGAACTCCAGCGTGCACAGCGAGTGGGTGATGTGCTCGAGCGCGTCCTCCAGCGGGTGTGCGAAATCGTAGAGCGGATAGATGCACCACGCGCCGCCGGTGTTGTGGTGGTGCGCGTGCATGATCCGATAGAGCACCGGATCGCGCAGGTTCATGTTCGGCGAGGCGAGGTCGATCTTGGCGCGCAGGACGCAGTCGCCCTCCTTGAACTCGCCGGCTTTCATGCGGGCGAGCAGGTCGAGGCTTTCCTCAGCCGGCCGGTCGCGGAATGGCGACGGCGTGCCGGGCGTGGTGAGGTTCCCCCGGTTCGCGCGCATCTCCTCGGCGGATTGTTGCTCGACGTAGGCCTTGCCCTGCTTGATGAGGTGGACGGCGCAGTCGTAGAAAAACTGGAAATAATCGCTGGCGAAGTAAAGGTCGTCGCCCCAGTCGAAGCCGAGCCATTTCACGTCCGCCTTGATGCTCTCGACGTATTCGGTCTCCTCTTTCTCCGGGTTGGTGTCGTCGAAGCGCAGATGGCATTTCGCACCGACGCCGGCGTTTTCCTGGGCGATGCCGAAGTTCAGGCAGATCGACTTGGCGTGGCCGATGTGGAGGTAACCGTTCGGCTCCGGCGGGAAGCGGGTGATGACGGTGGCGTGTTTGCCGGCGGCGAGGTCATCGGCGATGATCTCGCGGATGAAGTCGAGCTTGGCGGGCTGAGTGGTGGCGTCGGACATCGG